>LBYO01000012.1 GCA_000996205.1 Parcubacteria group bacterium GW2011_GWA1_40_21
TTAAGTATTGGCAGGTGGATAACGAGCCAGACGCGAAAACAACCGACTGGAAAGGTTATTCCAACACGCTTAAGATCACCTATCAGGCGGTTAAGAGAGCTTGTTCCGATTGCCAAGTCGTCGTCGGTGGCATGGCTTTAGGGCAAAACGGTTTGGCAAACTTTTTTAAACCGGCGATGGAAGGACTTGGCGCGCAATATTTTGATATTTTTGATTATCATTTTTACGGCAATAAAGATGAGTGGCTTAAAAACGGAGAACAAGCTGAAGAAATCAGAAAAATTTTCCCGAACTATGATTTTGAAATATGGCTCACGGAAACAGGCACATGGAGCGGCAAGCCGTCTTTTCCGCCGAGCCAAACCGCTTTCCAAAACGAAAAAGAACAAGCGGCGGCTTTGATAAAATATTATGTTTATCCTTTTTCTAAGGGCGTTAAAAAAATATTTTGGGCATGGGGCATACTTGAAGGATTTGGCGGTCCGGAAAATAATACTTTTGACAATACGGGTCTGATTTATGACGGAGATGGTCCTTATGACCTCGGTTTTGGCGTTAAAAAACTTTCTTACTATACTTACAAAAAAATGGTGGAAGTTTTGGAAGGAAGCGATTGGGACAACATAGAGACAATCCAAGAAAAAGATGGAGTTTATGTCTATAAGTTTATTAAAAACGGCAAGCCGGTATGGGTGGCGTGGAACGATAACGATAGTAAAAAACAAGTAGCAATTTACGGCATTAATTCCTCATCGGTTAAAATCACTGAAGCGGTGGCAAATTACGAATCCGGGCAAGAAGTTAAAGGCTACTCAACGGCATTTAAAACTGAAACAAGACAAGTTACCGATAGTAAATTAACAATAACCCTCAACGAAAGTCCTGTTTTTGTGGAGGGGAATTAAAACTTACCACAGCCGAAAATTATGCGTGCTTTTCTTTCTTACCTCCAGAGCGAGCATTCTGTTTTTAAAAGCCTTGCGCAGGAAATTATCCAGCACCTATTTTAGAAAAATAGGTGCTGGATTGATTGACGAGCAGAGCAATTCGCCACCAGGCGAATATGCGCGCTTTTAAAAACAGAATGCGAGCGACTCTTTATTCTAAGATGCCGTCCAAATTTACATCATACAAAATCTGTTCTTGAATAAGCCTGTAATTTATTATTTCTTCCTCTCTAAACCAGTGCTTTATTTCGTCCTCGGCTTCTTTGACGGAGCCGGAAGAGTGAATAAGATTTCTTATGCATCTTTCATCAATATCGGACATTTCGTAAGAATCCAGAACAAAATCTCCGCGGATTGTGCCGACATCAGACATAAGCGGTTCGGTCTTCCCCGTGATTTTTCTGACGATCTGGACGGCGTGAGCTCCCTGCCACACCATCGCTATGACAGGCCCGCTCGCCATATATTTCTTAAGCCTCTCAAGGAGAAGTTTCGTCACTTGCAGAGGATCTTCTATCGGCGGCTTCATACCTTTGTCTTTATAGCCTTTTATCGTCTTCTCTCCCGTAATCCTCACCCATTCCGGGTCCAAAGTATAATGCTTCTCAATCATCTCCGCGCTCGGCACCATCATCTTGAGTCCAACAAGTTTTAGTCCAATCCTTTCGTATCTTGTTATAATCTCGCCCACAAGAGACCTTTGCAATCCGTCAGGCTTGATTATCACCAATGTCCTTTCTTTCTTAAAATTTTTCATTTTTTAGGTTGTAGGTGGTAGGTTGTAGGTGGTAGGTTTCGGAATCTTTCCTACAACCTACCACCTAAAACCTACAACCTATTTCTCTACTTCTCATATTTCCTCGCCACTTCTCCTTCAATTGACGCTCTGTCCCGCCCGAACTTGAGATAAGAAAGCTCTTTCAGTTTGGCAATATTTTCTTTGTCGCCTTGAGGTGGCGCTAGAGTTTCAATATTGAACGACCTCACCGGCCTGCCGCCCGACAGCATCTTCAGGTAGGCGTTGCGATTATCTATATTCATCAAGTCTTTCGCCGTGAATACCGGCGCGAATTGTTTTTCCAAAAATTCAGCATCCTCCGCGCCTACTCTGAAAACCGCCATTGAGCCGACATTGCCGAAGACTGAATCTTTTATCCCCTCTTCAAGCTGGGCGATGAACTGATGCGCCATATTCAAGCTCAATTTGTATTTTCTAGCTTCAGACAAAATGGTGGAAATTGAATTGGTGGTTATGTTTTGGAACTCGTCAATGTAGAGATAAAATGGAGGCAAATCTTTTCCGATAGAATCAACTCGCGACAAAGCGGACATAAGAATCTTACCGACCAAAATTAGTCCGATGAGATTGGCGTTGATGTCGCCGAGCCGTCCTTTCGCCAGATTGACCAGAAGTATTTTTTTACCGTCCATTATCTCCCTGAAATTAAAAGATGATTTTTCTTGAGCGATAATCGGCCTCATAATGTCATTGGCGAGGAACACATCAAACTTGCTCGTGATGTAAGGCACGATATTGGCAAGCGCCGCTTCCCCGCCCGCCTTTTCGGCAACCTCTTTCCAGAATTGAACAACCACAGGATTACGGCATCGGGATAATTTCATATCTCGAAAAGTTTTATTGGACATAACTCTGGAAACATCAAGGAGAGTGTTTCCGGAATCCGGATCATCAATCACAAGCATCGTGGCGTTTCTAAAATATTGCTCAAAGATAGGACCCATTGATTCGGGCACCCCGCCATAAAGCTTTTGGAAAATATTAAAGAGTTCATTGACCACGAAAGTTTTTTGCTCCGGATACCGCCTGTCGTATTCCAGCATATTGAGCGCCATCGGGCGTTCCGTGTAGCTCGGGTCAAAGTAAATGACATCCTCATAGCGTTCTTTCGGAATTATGGACAAAACATCTTGAATATCCGAGCCGTGCGGGTCTATCATACACACGCCTTCGCCCGCGATGATGTCTTGAGCTATCATATTTTTTAGAAGAGTGGTTTTTCCCGTTCCAGTCTGACCGATAGTGTAGAAATGCCTTAGCCTATCTTCTTTCGTCATATAAATTTTTGTCTCCATATTTCTGTGTTTGTTGACGCCAAGAATGATGCCGTCTTTGGAAATGTCCACCGGCGCCGGAGCGCTTCCAGCTTTCGCCTGTTTGAGCTGGGGAGACGACTTCACACTAGAGGATGGGAAATGCAAAATACTGGTCACTTCTTTTATGTTCAAGGGAATAGCATAATCGTCGGAAAATATTCTAAAAGAAAATTCTTTGAGCATTTTTATAAGCTTTACTTTTTCAAGCTTCTGAAATTTGAATTTGTTTCCGAAAGTGTTTTCAAATTGATTGAACGCCGACTGGATGTCGGACAAAATCGCCTCGGCTTCATTTCTAGTTTGAGCCGACGCAACTATTCTCACATTAGCTTTGACGATAGGCGTCGCTATTTTATTTTTGATATTTTCCAAAACCGATTGGTCAATCGGCTCTTTCTCTTCTCCGTCTTTATCCTTTTTGGATTTGCTCGGTTTTGAAAAATCCTTGGCGAACCTTCGCAGGGTGGCGAAAAAAGAATCGCTTGTGTCTATCGCCTCTTTGACTTTGACGCCTTTATTTATGTCTTCCAGAGATTTCTTGTATTTTTTCAGATAATAATCTCCGGCTGGTTTAAAAACAATTTGTATCGCCGCTCCTTCCCCGTCACGGTCAATTTTTGAAAAGCTGTTCAAAATGATATTCAAGGGGTCGTAATCAAATTGCTCGTAGGTTTTTATCGGGAAGATTGGATTCTCCGCCTGTTTAAGATACGCTCCGACCGATACACCGGACTCGTTGAAAATATTATAATCGTCTTTTTTCTCGTAAATCTTCGCGTTCGGGAAAACGGAAAGGATCTGTTTTTCAAAAAGTTCTTTTTTAAAATCCGGCACGGAGGCGTAAAAAATAAATTCATCGCTGTGATTGGCGTTCGCGAGCTCAATCGCGAAATAGCCGGCGGTTTCATTCTTGATATCGTAGACAGACAACATTCCGGCATAAAACTGTTCCATTGAAGAAACTATTTCTTTAAGATTTTTCTGCTTCTCCTCCTCGCCTGAAACTTCTGGCAGAGAAATTTCAAATAAGGTCATCTTGAGAGTCTTGAAAATCGGACTTTTTTCTTTGAGTCCGCGAATAGGCAAACCAGCTTTGATATATTGGACTAAAAATCTATGGAAATCATCATTTAGATGCGCGTCTCCCAGTTTTTCTATGACTGATATGACATTTAACACGCCTTTTTCTTGAAGAACTCCTATGAGCTCTTCAATTTTCTTGTCGTGCTCTTCCGGCGCTAGGTCAAGAACTATCGCCTCGGCCTCGTTCGGCTTCAAGCGGTATTCTTCGGCAAGAACCTTACCCGGAGTTTCCTTTTTATACTCCGAAATTTTTTCAGAAACAATTCTGAAAGTGTCGGCGAGCTCGCCTTTTTTCTCCATTTCCTCCTCGCGCTTCGCGACTTCACCGCGAAGATATTCCAACTCCTCTTGAGGCGAAGAAAATTTCCTTTCTTGATTGTCCAATCCCAGTTTTTCCATTTGTTTAATTATTTTGAATTACGAAATGCTCTTTTCTGTCATCTCCGCCTGCGCAGGAAGACAAATCAATGCATTTTGTAATTTAAAGTAATTATACATTTATAGCAGTAAAATGAAAATGAAACCCAACTTGGAAACTAAGTTTCCAAGTTGGGTTTCCAATTGAAGTGCTTAATATTCTGACTTGGAAGCGAAGCTTCCAAGTTGGCAGAGTCGCACTTATCCTACCGCTTTCTTTTCTAAAATCTGTTTTGCCGTTTCAAGAGTGTCTATTTCTTCCTTGATGAGCATTTTGGCGTATCGCAAATCCGCCTCGGCTATTTTCCTGTCTATTTCTTGCAAAGCTTTCTCCGCTTCTTCATTGGCTTTGTTCATATTCTGAAGAAGCTTTTGCAAATCTGCTTTCACTGTGTCTTTTGTCATTGTCATGATTATGTTTTTTTAGACTGTCTGCTCTTTTTGGAAATATTTTTAGTATATTTTCTATACCATTCCCGTGCTTCTTCCTTAATGTCTTTTTCTTCAACCTGATCTTTGGATTTCTGAATCATAGTCTCAACCGCCATAGTCACATTTATGATTATCTGCTCCCTCATTGTCTTGTCATTTATATCCATAATCCCCAAAACTTTAAGCTCCGTTATCACAATTTTTTCTATTTCTTTTTTAGTAAGGGTTTTTTCCACCGCCTCTTTTTTCTCAACTTTAACTTCTTCCTCAACTTTATTTTCTTCTTCGTTCTTGCTTTGCCCTTCTTCGCTTTTGTCTTCCGCGTTTACTTTTTCCCTTACAGGATAATCATGGTCTGGAAAAAGCTCATCAAAATTTTTTCCGGCTTTTTGACTTTTAGTTTTTTCTTTTGTCCCGGTCAATCCCCACGCTTTGTCCCGAACCTCATCCCAAGTGTCTTTGTTTCCCCTTTTATGTTCGGTATTATTTTTTCCTCCATCTTCTTTTTCTTCTTCAACATCAACGGACTTTGTTTCAGTCTTTTTATTATTCTTTTCATTTTCCGCGTTTTCTTTATTGGTCTTGCCGATGCTATTGATTCTATTTAAAGTCGTTTCAATTTCTTTTCTATTATTTTTTAAAACATCCAGCTTAGACGAAACTATCGCTTTCATTTCAGTGAACTCTTTAATCTTTCCGTCCGCTACGGCTTTAGCTTCTTCGGCATTTTTGACAACATCACCGCCCACCCCGTCCAATAAGTCAAGTTTAGTAGCTTCTTTAATAAACGCTTCGTAGGCTTTAATCTGCTTGTTTAAATCGGATTCGCTGGTTTTTATATAATCAAATGCTTCCGTCAAATCATTCTCCACTCCCAACATTTCATTCAGCCTCCCTTCCAACGGCTCTCGGAAAATTTTTGATTCTTCGGCGATTTTATATTCTTTTTCTTGTATTTTTTCCCTTCTGTAATTGTCTTCTTCGTTCAATTTCGCCGTTACATTCTCCTTTTCTTCTTTAGACATAAATTCCATCGTCTTAGACAAATTTTCCCTGACTTTGCTGTTCTTCTCCATTGACTCCTTGAGCCCGACTAACTCCGCGCCGTTCACAGTTTTCAATCGGCTTATCTCCGCTTCGCGCATTTTCCCCGCGGCTTCCACCGCTCCACTTTCCGTCCTTCGGCTTTTTATTATCTTCACAATCTCACCATCAACAATTTCGTATCTTTTGGTTATGTGTCTATAATCAGCCTCGTCATAGATTGCGTTAGTATTTTCCACGAATCCAGACTCTACTCCTTCACTGCTTGCATTATGAATGAGAATACTTGAACCTAAAAAACCTTCACTTATTTTTATTTTGCTTTTATCCAAAAGTCCCCTGTCTTTTGATTTCAATAATCCATACCTCTCCTTGAAAAAACCCAGTCTTGTAAAATTATCATATTTTTTCCAAAAACCGGCTTTTGCATAAACATTAGAATCATACTTATCATCTAATTTGTAGTGTCTTTCAACATCATCATAAAAATCTTCTTTTTTAAAAATCTCATCTTTGGAAAATTTATCCAGATTGTCAAAAATCCCCGCTTTTTCTTTTAAAAGTTCGTCAATTTCCGATAAAGAAAGTTCCTTTTCGGTTTTGTCTTCCGGAGAATGCGGCTGTTCCGCTTTTTTATCTTTTTCCTCAAAATTCATAGCGCTCATAATGTGTACATTATACTTCAAAACAATCTCCTCCGTTCAAAATTTTCCTATTCGGAAATATTTATACGATTTTGTCAAAAAATATCTCCAATCTCCCCTCCCGCCTCTTCCAAAGCCAAAAGCTACATGCGATGTAGCTTTTGGCGTATTTTTTCTATAATTTCGTCAAAATTTCCGCGCCTTTTTTGGTAATCAAAATCGTGTGTTCAAAATGCGCGCTTCGCGCGCCGTCCTTGGTGCGATATGTATAGCCGTCATCGTCCAAAATTACTTTTTCCGTTCCTTCGTTTATCATCGGTTCAATGGCTAAAATCATACCAGACTTGAGCTTTTCACCCGCGCCTCTTTTGCCGAAATTCGGAACATAAGGATCTTCGTGAACTTTGTAGCCTACGCCGTGGCCGGCAAGCTCTCTGACTATGCCGTAGCCGAATGGCCGAATGTGTCTTTCAATGGCAAAGCCAATGTCCCCGATATTATCGCCTCCTCTAGCCGCCTCAATTCCTTTCATCAAAGATTCTTTGCACACTTCAATAAGCTGTCGCGCAGAATCGTCAATATTACTGACCGGCACAGTTATCGCCATATCAGTGATTAGCCCCTTGTGAATCAGTCCCATATCCAAGGAAACAATATTGCCCTCTTTCAAAATCTTTTCACCTTCGTTCGGTATTCCGTGGACAATCTCGTCGTTCACGGAAACACATAAAGATGCCGGATAAGGGCGCTTCGCGCCATAGGGTCTGTAATTCAAAAAAGCCGGCTTGTCTCCGCCTTGAATCGCCATTTTTTCCGCCAAATCATTGAGCTCAACCGAGCTTGCCCCCGGCTTAACTTTCCGCAAAATCTCTTCCATTATTTCCGCGAGACGCCGCCCCCCCTCACGAAGTATTTCTATTTCTTCTTTTGTTTTTATCGTAATCATTTATATAGTTCTGTGGATATCAGATACCCACAGATTGCTTCGGGGCTAGAAAGGCAGTTTGTCCCAAATATCCTGATGGACTTTTTCAATAGTTTGTTCGCCGTTTATTTCAAGGAAATTGTATTTAGGATTGTTTCTGTAGAAATTTATCGCTGGCACGACATCAGTCTCGTACCAATTTAGTCTTGCTTTAATGTCATCATGATTATCGTCAATCCTCCCTCTTCCCGTCAATCTCTCTGTCGCCCATTCTTTCCCTATGTTTAAAAATATGAAATACGGCTTTTCTCTACTGTAAAAATCAAACGCTGAATCCAATGCTCCTGCTTCATGAAATCTCCTTGGCGTGCCGTCAACTATCAAATGCTCATCTTCTTTAAAATTTTCCGCGATTAAATGCGACCACATATAAACCGAAAGGAATTCCGGCTGTGATCCGCCTTCATCGTATATTTTTTTAGAAAGTCTTTGGGTATAGCCTTCACCCTGAATGAATCTTCGGAACTCTGCTCCCGTCTCAAGAAAAAAAACTTCTCTTTTTGGGTCAACTTTTTTAAGATACTCGCCAAGAAGCTTGGCTTGCGTCCCTTTGCCGCAACCGGACATTCCTATAAAAATAAAATTTTGCGGAAACATGTTTAGGTTGTAGGTGGTAGGTTGTAGGTGGTAGGTTGTAGGTTGCGGATTAAGAAAATTAATTTCTTACCTACAACCTAATGCCTACCACCTACAACCTTCTTCTAATACTCTCTCATTGAAATCTGCGCTTCAATCTTCTTTACGAGATCAATCACGACCGAGACGACGATGAGGAGGGCGGTGCCGCCGATAGCGAGAGATGTTATTCCGGTAATCGCTTGCGTAATTAAAGGCAAGACGGCGATGAAACCCAAGAATAACGCGCCAACCAGCGTGATTCGGGTGACAATCTTCGCGATGTATTCCGAAGTTGACTGCCCCGGACGGACTCCGGATATGAAGGCTCCGCTTTTCTGCAAATTGTTTGAAATATTTTCAGGGTCAAAAGTGACGGCGGTGTAAAAATAGGTGAAGATGAAGACCAGAACGAAATAAGCGATGGCGTAAAACCAGCCGTTGGCCAGAATTCCCAACGCGAATTGCGAGATTGATTTCAAAATTTCATTGCTCGCGGTTTCAAGAAATTTGAAAATCATTTGTGGGAACAAAAGTATGGAGAGAGCGAAAATAATCGGTATGACTCCGGCCTGATTGACGCGAAGAGGAAGATAAGTGGAAATCCCCCCGTAAACTTTCATCCCGCGAACCCTTTTGGCGTAAGTGATCGGTATCGGCCGTTCCGCTTCCGTCACGATCACAACGCCCAAGACTACAGCCAAGCTGGCGGCAAGAAATCCGGCGTACAAAGGAATCTGAGCGGCGGTGAAAGAAAAAATATTTTGACTAATTGCCGACGGCAGACCGGCGACGATGCCGGCAAAAATAATAAGCGATGTTCCGTTTCCTATTCCATACTCGGTGATAAGCTCTCCTACCCACATAAGAAGAACAGAGCCGGCCACGATTACGGCCAAGCTTGTCAAGAGTTCCAATGGACCGGCTTGAGTTATTATTCCCTGCTTTTGAAGCAAAGTCATAAAGCTGAATCCTTGAATAAGAGCCAAGGGAACGGTAAGAAGCCTTGAGTATTGCGCGAAGCGCGCGCGGCCAGCTTCCCCTTCTTCGTGGTAAAGAGCCTTGAGCTTGGGCGACATCATAGTCAAAAGCTGCATAATGATTGACCCTGTGATATAAGGGCCCACTCCGAGCATCACTATGGAAAGTTTGGAAAGTCCTCCTCCGGAAAAAATGTTCAGGAGTCCGAAAAATTGGTTTCCGCTGAAAAATTGTTCAAGTTTCAGGGCGTCAATGCCTGGAATCGGAATCGCCGCGAACAAACGAAAAACTATCAGAGCCGCTAACGCGAAGAATATTCTCTTTCTGATAGCCCTATCTTTAAATATCGCCTGAATTTTGTTTATTAGATTGTTCATTGTTTAGCTTTTTAGCTTGTAGCTTATTAGCTTTTTAGGAAGAAAATTTTTTGTATTTATCTTTCCTAAACAGCTACAAGCTAATAAGCTACTTTCCTTCTTTTACCGTCCCGCCGGCTTTCTCAATCTTGGCTTTAGCCTCTCCTGATATCGCGCACCCTGAAACATTTAATTTTTTGACAATCTCTCCGGTTCCAAGAATTTTCACCTTTGGGTTTTTACCCTTGTAAAGCTCAATAACCCCCATCTTTACAAGTGATGATGGCGTTACGCGACTACCATTTGAGAAAGCTTTTTCCAGCACACTCAAATTTACCGGCCACACGCTATACTGTTTGACTGTGTTAAATCTGTAACCGCGCATCTTGGGAATCTTTTTTATGATGTCTCTCATCTCCGGTCTTTTCTTCCTTCCAGCTCTGGCATTCTGACCTTTCGTGCCTCTACCTGAAGTCTTGCCTCTTTTCCCGCCTCTTCCCACGCGAGCGCTTTTATAATTCGGATTTTTTCTTTTTAGATTGTGTGTTTGCATGCTTTTAAATTTAAAAATTGGCCATTTTTATTCACTTTTTTCAACAAACGATTCTTTAGAAACTTTCATTGCTTCGCTTGATAATGGCACTTTTTGCGCTTTCGGCTTGCTTACTTTCTTCAGTGCCTCGACTGTGGCTCTCGCGATGTTCAACTTATTTTTGGAAACAGACATAATCTTTGCCGAAACATCTTTTATTCCAGCCAATTCTATCACATTTCTTGCCGCGCTTCCGGCAATAGTCCCTCTTAGGGGGGCTGGTCGGATTATAATCCGCGCGCTGGAATACTTGGCATCCACTTCGTGAGGTATGGACATAGATTTCGTCAAATTGACATTGATCATATTTTTCTTGGCATTTCTAAAAGCTTTTTCTATGGCCAGCGCCGTGTCTCCCGCTTTGCCTATTCCGACCCCAATCGAACCTTTCCTGTTTCCAGCGATAAGAGCGACACTGAAGCTGAATCTTCTTCCTCCGGAAACCACTCTGGCCACTCTTCTGATGTTGATCATTTTTTGGTCAAATTCCGGCTTGGCGCGCTCCCCGCGGCCACCCATTTTTCTGACGTTCTTTGTCCTTTCTCTAGCAAACCCCTGAAAAGGCTTTTTTTCTTCTTTGGCGATTTCGGCGACCTTGAAATCGTCCTTAACCTTTAGACCATTTGCGTCCGCAACTTCATTTATTATTTTTTTTTCTTCTTGATCCATAATTATTATTAAAACTTAAGACCCCCTTCTCTGGCTCCCTCCGCCAGAGCTTTGATTCTGCCGGCGTATTTGAAACCGCCGCGGTCAAAAACAACCTTGCTTATTTTTTTGGCTTCCGCCGCCTTGGCAATCTGCTTTCCAGTTTCTCGCGACCTCTCAACGAATGTTTTGCCTTTAACTTTGGCTGACGACAAAAAAACTAGGGTATTTTTAAGAATATCGTCAATTAGTTGAGCGTATATGTACTTATTGGATCTGTAGACGGAAAGTCTTGGAATTTCGGCAGTGCCACTCGCTTTGGCGCGGATTTTCTTGTGCCTTCTTTCAATCTTTTGTTTTTTTATTTTTGATTTGTTCATTGTTTAGGTTTTAGTGATTAGGTTTTAGTGATTAGGTTTTAGTGATTAGGTTTTAGTGATTTATGCCTAAAACCTAGTCCCTAGAAACTAGAACCTAAACTGACTTTTTGCCCTCCTTCCTCCTTACGACCTCATCTTCATATCTTATGCCTTTGCCTTTGTACGGCTCCGGCTTTTTGATTGCTCTTGTTTTTGCTACAAACTGTCCGACCTGTTCATTGTCAATTCCCGACACCGTAATGATATTTTTTTCTGCCGTCACTTTCAAGCCTTTGGGGATTTTCATTTTCACCTGATGAGAAAATCCCAAGCTCATCACGAGCTCGTCTCCTTTCACATCCGATTTGAAGCCTATCCCTTCAACAATAAGCTTTTTCTCAAAAGCTTTCTGAACTCCGGCAATCATATTGATAATGTGGGAAGCGTATGTTCCCCACAGCGCCAAGACATCCAAGGAATTTCTTTTGGGATTGAGGGTAATTTTGCCGTCAGCGATCTCAATTTTTATCTCCGGCTTGAAAAATCGCGATAATTCTCCCAAAGGACCTTTCACGGACAAAACGCCGTCTGAAAATGCAACTTCAGTCTTGGGCGCTATATCTATTATTTTTTTTCCTATTCTTGACATCTTGGTTTAGGTTGTAGGTTGTAGGTTGTAGGTTGTAGGTTTTGAGGATTAAGAAACTAATTTTTCTTCCCTACAACCTACCACCTAATGCCTACAACCTAATTCACCATATCTTAAACAGCACCTCTCCTCCGACCTTTTCTTTCGCCGCCTGCCTGTCCGTAAGAATTCCTTTGTTGGTGGAGAGTATCACTTTGCCATAACCGCTTTTAAACGGCTTGAGCAAGCCTGATTTTTGATAGACTCTTTTGGAAAATTTTGAAATTCTTTGGACTCCTTGAATTTTGGGCACATCATCTTCATAGAGAATCCCCACTTCAAGTATTTTATTATTTAATCTTTTCTTTTTTGAAACCGACTTGACGTAAGCTTCTTTCAACAAAACATTGGCTATCGCTTCTTTAAGTTTGGAATATGGCAACACAACAAACTCTTTGCCGGCGTTTCCGGCGTTTTTGATACCTATTATCATGTTTGCTATTGAATCCATTTTGGTTTAGGTGATAGGTGATAGGTGATAGGTGATAGGTTTTGCGGATTAAGAAATTAATTTCTTCCCTACAACCTACTACCTAAAACCTGCAACCTAACTCACCATGATGACTTCTTTATTCCCGGGATCATTCCTTCGTTGGCAAATTCCCTGAAGCATATGCGACACATATCAAAGTCTCTCATATAGCCGTTTTTTCGGCCACACCTAAAACATCTTCTCACGACTCTAGAAGCGAATTTCGGTTCTTTTTTTGACCTTGCTATGACTGATGTTTTTGCCATACAAAAAATAAAGGCTCAAACTCCTTTGTTTTGACTTCGCTCGGACGCCATATCCTCGATAAGAATCGGGATGTGTCGCTCCTCGCTCGTCAAAATAAAGCCCGTTAAAGCTTCATAAAAGATTAGCAGATGAAAAATCCATTGTCAAACTTCCTTGTCCTTGAATGGTCGGGGCACCCGGATTCGAACCGGGAGTCGCGCGTACCCGAAACGCGTATGTTAGCCGTTACACCATGCCCCGCTCATAATCAAGAATATAACTTTACTCTAATATTATCAATGCTTTATAAAATTCTGTTGGTGGACCTGGGGGGAGTCGAACCCCCGCTTCGTCAATGCGAATGACGCGTCGTGCCACTAGACTACAGGCCCAACTGCGCTCATTACTATCTCAATTATTTGACTTTATTTCAAGCCTCGCTAGCGCTTTATCTTCTTTACCTTAAATTACAAAATCCAAAAATTCAGGTCTGGTTGAGCAAGAACATTTAAAAACAAATAGCTTTTGCGACCCGATGACCTGAATTTTTGCATTTTGTAATTTTAGAGTTCTTTATACAAAGGCAATGTCAAAAAGAAAGTGGAGCCTTTGCCACCATCAGCCGAATAGCCGACTTTACCGCCGTGTCGTTCAACGATATTCTTCACGATAAAAAGCCCGATGCCGGAACCCTCGGTATGCACCGCCCGCGCGCGCTTGTCCCGGAAAAATTTTGAAAAAAGGGATTGAACGGATTCCGGAGAAATTCCTATGCCATTATCATTCACGCTAACCTTCAATTCATTGCCGCTTTCTTCCAACAAAATTTCCACTTCGCCCCCATCGGGAGTGTACTTTATGGCATTGTCCAAATAATTAGAAATCGCCACATTCAGCCTGCTTTTATCTCCTTTGACGAAATAAAAACCTTCTTTCGGCTTGCGGTAGATAATTTCCACCCCCTTCTGACGGCTTTCTTCGAAATAATTCTGAATAACTTCTTTTATTACCGCGTCAATGTCCAATTTTTCAAAATTATATCCGAACAGACCTTCTTCTATTTCCGCTATGTTAAGAAGATACGAAGTTAGCTTGACCAGCTTGTCCGCGTTATTCAAAATATTTTTTACATTATCTTCCTTTCTCCGAAGGTCAATGTTGTCGCCAAGCAGGAAATCAGCCGACCATTTGATATTGGTGAGCGGAGTCAGAAATTTGTGCGACATTATGGTAACATACTCCGCCTTCATTCTGTCCAAGTATTTAGCTCTGCTTATATCCCTGATTATTTTCAAGATTTCGCCCCTTTCTTTGTTCAAAGTGATTTTAATTATCTGATAATCAAAATCTTGTCCGTCTTTGTTATTGAGGGAATACTCAAATGTTTCCCCTTCTTTCAAATCTTGGAATAAAATTTTGAACCAATTTGAATAATTCTTGAGCTCGTCAGAAGTTTTTCCTCTAACATCAGCCATCCTTATTCCCAAAGACCGCTCGGCAACGGCGTTCATTGTAAGAATTTTGCCGTTAAGATTGTGCACCACGAGACCCTCCACCATATTTTCCACGATTTCTTTCTGTCTTTCTTGGAGCAGTAAGCTTTCCTCTTTCTCTTCCTCAACATTCTTGATGAATAACAGGGAAAATCTGGTAAAGATTATTATAACAGCCGCAGCAAGAGGTATAAACAGAAAAAGAACATAGGCAAAGACAGAGAAATTGCCCGGATAAAAGTGAAACAGCGCCAAATAACCAATATAAATCCCAAACCGACGCCAAAAGCGTGGGCTATGGAAGAGCTCGCGGGACCTAATGCGGGATAGACGGATTCTTTTCCTGTATACATCCAAGCCAATATGTGCGAATCGCCTATACCGTAAAGAAGAACTCCCCATCCTATCAAATACAGCGCGCTATGAAAATTTGTACCCTTAAATATTCTTGAAACAAGAAAAGATATGACGGCAGTCACGACCAAAAGAGTAATCTCAACCAATAAGGTTACGAAGACTTCCGGAGAACCGCCTTGCGCGACGCGAACTTTAAGCCATTCGCCAACCTTCTTATAAGAAAGCATTACGGGAAAGACTAGAATCAAATCAAGAATGATTACACCGATAACAATAGATTTTAATTTGCTCATAATTTTAATGTCTTATTTTTTTAATTTTAGGATTTGCGCATTTGGATGAAATTCAAGGCGCAAGCGAGTTATCAAGTTAAAAGTTATGAATTTTGTAAAGTGTCGAATGAAGCGTGTGACATTATTTCTTACTTTCTTTCTCCACTTTATGAACTTTATAAACTTGATGGACTTTACAACTTTTACTGCGCGGGAACAAACGGAGCTTAGAGCGAAGAATTTCGCCTAGTGCGCGAATCCTATTTTTTTTGTAAAAAGGCCTTTACCCTATCAACGATATTTTCGGGAGAATTATACGCTTTTATTATATAATCCGCGGCTCCCAGAGAAACAGCCCTGTCAATATCATTTTTGTCATATAAATTTGAAGTGACAACTATTGGCAAGTTTTTTAGCGATTGATTTTTCTTAATTTCTTCTAGAACCTTGAACCCGTCCATTTTAGGCAAGATCATATCCAATAGGATTAAATCATACTTATTGTTGAGAATCTTATTCAGCCCTTCTTCTCCATCCGCCGCCGCTTCGGCGACAAAGCCAAGCTGCGTAAACTTCTCAACTATCAAGCTTAAAAGAAAATTGTCGTCTTCAATGATTAATATTTTACTCACAGATTTTAAACGCTTTCAGAGGATACTCAATTAGAGAATATCAGCCTTAAAGCGATTTGTCATACTTTGTCTTTGTCGTTAATAAATTTACTATCGCTAGATCGACCCCGACATTCGTGCGACTTTCAATTGTATGTATTCCAATTGATATTTATGCCTGTAATTTTAACAATTATTGAATCATCGGTCAATTTTTAAAAACAAAAGGCAGATTATTTGTCATTTATTTTTTAATGACAAATAATCTGCCTATAAACACTTGATTCATACAAGGGATAGTTGAAAGTCCAATTGGGTGCTTTTTCCCTCAAGCACTATGCGTGAAGGAAAAAACAAGTCCTTATTTTGCGGTAAGAAGTCGCCCTCCATAGACACAATCGTCATATTAACCAAATTGTCGCTGTATTCATCAGATATAACCTTAGGGTTTAGATAAACTTTAGTACTGCGAGACTTCCCCTCAACAATCATAAAAGGCAGTCCGCGCTCATAAATTATCCTTTTTATAACACCACCTTCAATCGGTTGAGACATCGGTTGAGACATTTTATTTACCTCCAAAAAAAATTAAAAAAATATTAGCACTGACCGCAATGATCTCCGCTCGCACAATTTTCTTTCTTGGGCTCAATCGCCTCCCCTGCCGCTCCAAACGAATCGGCTTTTAAATACGGAAAGAAGTTGATTTTTTTCATATTCTCGAGCTCGTCGAACCATTCTGCCGCTTCATCCGCAATATTTATTGTGCCGTCCGCCATAAATATAAACCCCCTTTCTCTCTAAAAATATTTAAAGAACTGCCTTGGGAAAAACATTTTCCCTTTCAGAATCTTGATCCTTATTTGACGGGCAATTAAAACATCAAGACCCTAAAAGGAAAAAGGCTAATTTTGCGCATCTTTCTCTTTACTGACGGAGCGAGCATTCTCTTTTTAAAAGAGAATGCTCGTGGTTCTTTATTCTTTCTTAAGAGGCAAACCGATATATTCCAAAAATGCCGTTGCCTCGTCTTTGCCACTGGCAGTGGTAACAATAGTAATCGCCATACCAAAGACATCTTTGATATCTTCGTCCGAAGTTTCCGGAAATATGACATGTTCTTTGAGTCCTATGGAGTAATTGCCCATATCGTCCACTGATTTTCTTGACAGTCCTCTGAAGTCTCTGGCTCTTGGCAAAGCGACATTGAAAAGCTTGTCCAAAAAATCAAACATTCTCTTACCGCGAAGCGTCACTTGGAAGCCGACAGGGTCGCCTTCCCTCACTCTGAAAGCGGCGATTGATTTCTTAGATTCCCTGATTGCCGGTTTCTGTCCCGTGATTTTCTGAAGCCTGTCGCTGATCAGGTCAATTTTCTTTTTGTCTTTAAGAGACCCTATGCCAATGCTCACGACCACCTTCTCAACTTTGGGCGCTTGCATCTTATTAACATAGCCGAATTTCTTGCTCAGGCTTTCAAATGTTTTATTCTGTTTTTCTTTTACTTTCGTCATAATTTTATTATTATAATATCTTCTCTTTCTACAACCTTCTGTTTTTTCCGTCACCTACAACCTACCACCTAAAACCTACAACCTTTTTCGTCTGCCCACAACCTAATTCCTAGCTAATCTCTTTCCCGCTCTTCTTGCTTACGCGGACATATCTGTCGCCGACCATTTTCATACCGACGCGAGACCTTTTGCCTGTTGACGGGTCCACAATCATCGCGTTGGAGACATGAATAGGCAAAGTCTTCTCAATTATTTGCCCCTTCTGCCCGCTTTTCTGTGGCCGTTGATGTTTTTTCCTCATATTCACTCCCGCGACCACAATCATATTCATATCGGGCAAAGCCTTAACAACTTTTCCCGTTTTGCCCTTATCCTTACCGGCAATCACTATTACATTATCGTTTTTCTTTATTTTCATTTTCATAAAAGTTTAAACTATTTCAGGCGCGAGAGACGCTATTTTTTGATACCCCATTTCCGCCATTTCCCTCGGGATCGGCCCGAATACCCTTCCGGCAATCGGGTCCTGTTTTCCTTTTTCCACGATAACAACGGCATTTTCGTCAAATCTTATGTAAGAGCCGTCTTTTCGCCTGAACGGACTTCTCTGTCTCACTACCACCGCCTGAAGCACATCTTTCTTTTTTATGGCTTTTCTGGGCTCGGCTTTCTGAACGGACAAGACGACAATGTCTCCTATTCTCGCGTAGCGTTTCTTGGAACTGCCGAGCACTTTGAAAATCCTGCCGATTTTTCCTCCGGAATTATCCGTTATATTCACTATGGATCTTGGTTGAATCATAAAATCTAAAAAATTAAATCTGAAATCTTCCTCCTGTGGAGGATCCGCCTCAGGCGGAAAAATCTTTTAACATTGTCACTCTTTGCTGATTACTTCAAAGTGTTTATCTTTTGATATCGGTCTCGTCTCCCGAATACTGACAACATCGCCGATTTTATGCTTATTGCCGGCATCGTGTGCTTTGAATCTCTTTTGTCTTTTTATGTATTTGCCGTACATAGGATGCTTTTTATAGCTTTCAATGAGAACGACAATGGTATCTTTCATCTTGTCCGACACGACCTTACCCGAAAATATTTTTATTTTCTTCACATCGGCGATATTTTTCTGTTCGTTTTCTTTTTTCATCTTTTTACCTACCACCTAAAACCTACAACCTTTTTCGTCTGCCCGAAAGCTCCGTCATAAGCCGCGCAATTTCTTTTCTTGTGTTTCGGCCATCTCTCACGTTGCAATCTAGCACTAATCAAATTAAAATTCAATGTTAATCGCTTATCTTTTACTTGATTAAATATGTCGGCTGACAACTCTCGTTTTCACCGGAAGCTTTGTGCCGCCTTTTCTCAAAGCTTCTCTCGCGACAGCTTCATCCACGCCGTCAATTTCAAATATGATTCTTCCCGGTCTCACGATGGCCTCGTAGCCTTGAAGATCGCCCTTACCCTTGCCCATCTTTACTTCGGCAGGTTTCTGAGTATAGGGCTTGTCGGGGAAAATACGCGTCCACATCTTGCCAGTCTTGCTCACGGAGCGAGATATGGCCTTTCTGGCGGCTTCAATGGTGTTGGCCCTGATTCGTCCGGCCGAAACCGCTTTGAGCCCGAATGACCCAAAAGCCACATAAGTGCCGCGCGTTTCATTGCCTATCTTGTCGGGATGCTCCCGTCTCGTGTGAGATTTTCTGTATTTTACTTTTTTTGGGAATAACATTTTAGTGAAAATAATTATTTCTTATGACCTTTGTCGGCAAAAATATCGCCTTTATATATCCAGACTTTTATGCCTATGTCTCCGTAAGTCATATGGGCTTTTTCTCTGGCAAAATCAACATCTGCCCTTAGTGTCTGAAGCGGGATTCGGCCTTTTTTCAATTCTTCATTTCTGGCCATTTCGGCTCCGCCAAGCCTTCCTCCCAAGAAAATTTTGACTCCCTTGACATCGCGATTTGCCATCACTTTATCTATGGTTTGCTTTATGACCCTCCTGAAAGGCATTCTCTTTTCAAGGCCTTCGGCGACCATATCGGCAACTACGGCCGCGTTTGACTCCGGCGACCTTATTTCTTCAATGTCCATCTTGAAATCTTTGCCGAGCGGCAATTTGCGCTTGGTCATAAATTTCAATATGTCGTTTCGCAATTTTTCCGCGCCATCGCCACTTCTCCCGATTATCATTCCGGGTCTGGCGGTCTTTATGATAAGCCTGAACGATTTTTCGTTTCTTTCAATCTCTATGGAGCCGACATAAAAACCTCTTAATTTCTTTTCCAAATACTCGCGGAGCATTATGTCTCCTTTCAAAAATTCCCTGTATTTCTTGTCAACGGAAAACCAGCGAGATTTCCAATCTCTTATAATTCCTAGCCTGTGAGAATATGGGTGGACTATGTGTGTCATAATAATTATTTAATATCAGTGGCTTTTTCCTTCTTTTCGGAAATTTTGCCTTTTTTTGTTTTTGAAGATTTAACCTCCTTAATCTCTCTGGATTCAAGTTCAAGGCTGACATGGCTTGTCCTCTTCCTGATAGGATAAGCCGTGCCGCGCGCGCGAGGCATTCTTCTGTATAAAATAGCGCCACCATCAACTCTGAATTCTTTGATGAAAAGCGATTCTTTGTCCAAATTAAAATTATTCTTGGCGTTTGAAATTGCCGACTCAATCAAAGTCTTCAAAGGCAGAGAGGCTCTCTTTCCCGCGAAATTCAAAATATCCAGCGCGTCATCTACTTTCTTGCCTTTGACAAGATTGGCGATAAGCCTGACTTTTCTTGGCGACTGCCTGTAATTGTTGAGTTTAGCCGTTATCATAGATTATTTTTTAGTTTCAACGGCAGTCTTGGCGGACTTCGCCGCGGTTATTTCCGCCTCTTTCTTCTTTTGGTCAAGCTCTTTCTGCATCTTTCCTCCGTGTCTCAAGAATTTCTTGGTGTGAGAAAATTCGCCGAGCACAAGCACTTCAAGATGCTGTCTGCCGTTGTGGACTCCGAAAGTGAATCCCACCATTTCAGGCGATATCTGACTTCTTCTCGCCCATGTCTTGATGGTACCCGTTTCAATAGGGCGTCTGCCTTCTATTTTCTTTAGAAGTTTTTCATCAACATATGGTCCTTTTTTAAGCGATCTCGCCATTTTTTATAAAATTTATTTCTTTGCGGAATATCACCGAACAATTAAAAAAGCTTTGCGCAAGCTTGTTTAAACATACTACCAAAACGCGAAACAAAGTCAAATTTTTGGCTAATTATTTGTTAATGTAAAAGAATCAAGCAACTGCTTGAATACTTTTTCTCCTTCAGGGTAACTTTCAGTATCATAAGCAAATCTAATGACATAGTAATTGCTTTGTCGGTTGATATGAACATCTCTTAGTTGCCCCAAAAAAGTTGGTTCTGAAAAACGATGATATTCGCCGTCCACTCCTCCTCTGAAATTAAATTTTGAAGTTTCAAAAATATTGGCATTGCCATGATCAATTTCTCGATTGCCTTTTATAACCGTTATA
>LBYO01000013.1 GCA_000996205.1 Parcubacteria group bacterium GW2011_GWA1_40_21
CGGAATGTATGTCCGTCTCGCCTTCTCCGTCGCCGCCCATTTGGATCCGGATATTTTAATCATAGACGAGGTTCTCGCCGTCGGCGACGCGGAATTTCAAAAAAAATGCCTCGGGAAAATGGAAGAAGTTACAAAACAAGAAGGCAGAACAATACTTTTTGTTAGCCATAACATGGGGGCAATAAGGCAGCTTTGCAATAGATGTGTTCTGCTTCAAAACGGTAAAATTATAAAATTAGGCATGACAGAAGATGTCGTTTCCTATTATTTATACGGGCAGAATAAATATGGGGCAGAAACCAGCAGTAAATTTACAACAGACAATAAGACCTCTTTCCCCGCCCAAGTGACAAAAATATGGATTGAAAGTGAAAACGGTATTGAGATTTCAGAATCAGAAATAAAAAAAGATTTAATATTAAATATAGAATACCGAATAGATCAAACCCTAAAGGGACTGGTAGTTGCATCTTTGGTTTCAAGAGAAGGAATGCCGATAATGTATAGTTATGACACAGACGCCGATGAAAGTCTTTGGACAAGAGAAGAAGGGGTCTATCAGGCAAAAGTTGCTCTGCCGTTTTCAATTTTCAAAGAAGGGTCATATACAATTTCGGTATTGATGGGATATGGACAAGAAAATATTACCGACCCAAAGTCTTTCATTAGATTTAATGTGGAAAATAATAGCGACGACTTGACTCATAAAAGTTACAGAAACGATCGACCCGGCTTTATCATGAAAGATGTCCAGTGGGAAACCCGCAAAACTTAATAATTAATTCTTTCAAAAAATGGCATTGGAAAAAAAAGATTTGAAACTATTAGCCGAATTAAGAAAATGTTATCCGAATGGAGATGATCTGTGTATTTTAGGCGATTGTCATTTTCATTTTAACAATGAAGAACTGCATGAAATATGTGGCATTAAAAAAAATAACTCCGACAATCTATTGCGAACCGACCTTGATTCTCTTAAATCGGCTATGAATTTCAAAAAGGCGGAAACATTGGATATAGAAGGGTCGCCGACCATTAAGTTAGATTTGCAAAACCCAATACCAAAAGATTTGGAAAATCGTTTTGATTGGATAATTGACGCTGGAACTCTATTTTGGTGTTTTGATATAGCCTCCGTATGGAAGAATATATTGTCCATGCTCAAAGAAGATGGTTGCGTTTTTCACTTAAATGCGATGAGTGGATATTTCGGCAGAGGATATTATTCATTTCAACCTCATCTTTTTACTGATTTCTACAATCAAAACGGATTTGAAGTAATAACTTTAGCTTTCCGCCTCAGGCCTCCTCATATTCTAATTAAAAAAAGAACTCTGATCTCTAAACTTAAAGAATCGTTTCACAATATTACCGGTTTAGAAAAAAAACTTGACTGGCAAAAAATTCCACAAAAATATATTTTTTTAAATAAAGCGGGGCGTCTTGAAATGAAATTCTCTGATTCTATGGCCGGCATTGAACCGGATATGATACCAAATAACGCAATTGTTGGGTGCTTCGCGCGCAGAATAAAAAAAGTTCCTTTTACTTCGCCAATACCAAAAAAATAATAGCCGAAAAGTTTGTAATGTGAATTGATTATTTATATACTTGCAGTATTAATAACAATAAAAATGCAAAGAAAAACAGATAAAATAGACAAAATATTCAATCTGATTTTTGTTGTCTGTCATCCTGACGATGAAGCGATATGGGTTGGTGGCCTCTTGTCTGAGCTGTCTCGTTTTAATTTCCTAAAAGTCTATGTAATATGCCTTTCGGGAGGAATTTCCGAAAGACTTCAAGAATTCAAAAAGGCCCAAGAAATGGCCGGGTATTTTCAATCTTTCATTTCTGATGAAAAATTAAAGCCGGCAAACGATCCTCTCATCGCAATTTCCGAGACGGTTGAAGAAGGGATGAGAAGCTTCTCCTTGAAACCTGAAGATGTGGACATACTTATCACGCATCCGCCTTTCGGAGATGAACACGGACACCCTCACCATAAGCAGACTTATAGCGAACTTTATCTATGGACTAGAAACAATTCTATTCCTTTCGGATACTTTTCTACTGCCACTGTGCCTTTCTTTAATTTAAGGCCTACATTGCAAAACATGAAAAGGTCGGAAACTTTGCATGTTTTGCAAGTCGCTGATTGTATAAATAATTTGTCTTTATTCAGAAAAATATTTTCAAAATCATTAGGACCATATCATACTCCAAAATACTATCTTCAATTTTTGTCAGAAAAAGAAAAAAAAATAAAAATGCTTCAGTGCTACAATTCAGTCGACCTGGAAAAGTTCAAGAAAGAATACTGTTCATACACTCAAAATTCCGAATCAATCTATATTATTGATAAAGCCGGTCTTGCTCCGTTTGAAGTCATACTAGCTTCAATGGAAACACCCGGAAGAAACTGCCTTTTCCCGCTCCAAAAAAGTTTGTTTAGAAAGATTTTTAATTTAAAGAACTAGAAAAATATGCCTTGTATATTAAAACAAAAAACTTCACAGAGCCCAGGCATTATAACCTTCACTCAGAATGAAGCTCTGTATGGTTTTATGGCAAAATCATCAAAAGTAAAGAAGTATCTTGAAGAAAATTCAAAAAACAGAAAATGGATATACGGAGTCCATATACAAGGCGACTGTTCTTACTTGAAAGAATGGCCGTTAGAGGCATGGCAGAGTTTTATAATGTGGCCGGACACGAAAGCTCCCTTTCTCTCAAATGTGCCCGAAGAAAAACTTATAGATATGAACTGCATAAATTTCATGCCAGACATTGAACCGCCGAAAGACACCGTAAAAAAATGTGATATATGCGTTGTCTCTCGCCCTTCAAAAATAAAAAGAATTACCGAAACTATTTACACAGTAAAGAAGCTGATGACAATAAGACCCGAATCTAAAGTTATTTTCATAGTTTTAGATACTAGAGATATATCAAAAGGAGAAAAAACTTATGAAAAAGACAATGTGGACAGACGCTATTTTGACCTACCTCTGCAAGTTTTTACTTCCGAGGAATTGAAAAAAATTTCTTTTTTATCCTCATCAATGAAGTCTTTCGGCATGTTCCCTGTGTCGCACGATTTAGTGACGGATATTATGGCGAAATCAAAGTTTCTTCTTTTAACATCACACAGAGAAGGCACGCCCAGAGTCATCGCGGAGTCTCTTATGGCTGGAACGCCTTGCATTATTTCAAAAAATTTACGATGCGGCATACTTGATTGTTTAAATGATAAAAATACGCTCTATCTAAATGATGACATTGATTCTGACGCAAGCGCTATAGCTAAAGCGCTGGATAATTATTCTGATTTTTCCATAGACAGAAAAGCTATGGAAAAATTCAGAGCAGAAAAAAATTCGCCTTTTCTTAAGAAGCGCTTAATGAATATTATAACTTCGCTCAATTGCCCGGCTGAAGGAGATTGGTATCTTGAAAATCTCCACTTGAGACTCGCTAGCCACGGAATCAAACACAACTTTCAATTTATGAAAGATGAGGACTCCCTATTCCATTGGCTTGATTATGTCCAACACAATAACCCGTATGATGAAGATGGTTCATGGAGAGAAGAAAAAATAAACAGCTCGTATATTTTGGCAAAAATCAAAAACATTATGGACAATATAACAACGCGCGGAAAGGAATTGGCAAAAAATGCCTTGAAACTAAAACATCCTAAATAATTAACGAATAACAATGCTCACAAAAATTAAAAATAAAATCAACAAAGTTAAAGAGTCCCGTGAGAAAAATGGGTTTGCAAAGATGGTGAAAAAAGCTCGCAAGCATCTTTTTCGAATTTTATGGCGCAAGAGTGGATTCAGCGAATGGAGACTGCCTACGCACTGGATAATGGGTAAAATAGTAGAAATGAAAAAAACTGTAAAGGTTGGCGATTTGCAATTAAGCGTAAACAACCCGGCGGTCATAACATCAACCAAATACCGTTTTTGGTTTGACAATTATGAAAAAGAAGAAAGGGAAGCGATAAATAAATTCCTAGAATCTGGTTATCCTGTCATCGAATTAGGCGGAGGAATAGGAGCTATGGCTTGCTTTATAAATAAAAAGCTGGCAAATCCGAAAAAACATATCGTAGTTGAAGCTAATCCGAATCTTGCTGGCCTGATTGAGGAAAACCGCCTAATAAATGATTGCAATTTTACTATTATAAACAGAGTGTTGGGTTATGGTGGAAATGAAATTTCTTTTTATATCGACAAAATATATGTAAGCGGAAGCGCCAAGAGGAAGACATCTGAATCAATTATCGTCCCCACGATAACTCTGAAGGAGATATTTGATAGATACGGATTTGATGTTGCCGTCCTAGTCTGCGACATAGAAGGAAGCGAGATAGAATTGGTTGACAGGGAGATCAATACTCTTTCAGAGAAAATAAATTTGATTATTATGGAGACTCACTCAAGAATTACGGGCAAAGAGGCAATAGAAAAAATACTGAGGCAGTTGCAAGAGCAAGGATTTGAAAAAATATTTGCCACAACAGATGCAATCGTTTTTAAAAATAAAAAGTTTAATAAAAAAAATGTTTAATAAGAAAATAAAAAAAATCATAGACAAAATAAGACACGGATATAAAAGCATACTCAATTTTAGAATTATATGGGATTTTGAAAAGAAAATCGGCAATTTCGATATTAAAAAAGTCGGCTACAATGTCGGTTTGCAAAAAGAAGAAATTTCTAGAAGATACATCTTGAACAAAAAAGGGTTGCGTTTAAAATTTCTAGATGTTGGTTCTAGAAATTCCAAACTTGAATATCTATTAGGCATAAAGAATAATCTTTATTTTGACAAAGCCCTATACGATACTAACTACAAACTTTTTTATTCAAAATACGAATATTTTGGATTAGATGTACAAAATCCAGAAAACATCGAAAATGTGATAATTCAGGATATCTGCGATAAAAACTTCACTGAAAAATATAACGATTGTTATGATGTGATATACAGTAACAATGTATTTGAACACCTAAAGAAACCTTGGGTAGCTGCGAGAAATATTCTAAAGATGCTGAGAATCGGCGGAATCGCTGTCATAATAGCTCCATTTTCAATAAGATACCACGAATGTCCGGCAGATTATTTCAGATACAGCCATATCGGATTGAATTCTTTATTTGAGGAATGCGGAGAAGTAAAAATCCTTGAAAGCGGTTATGATATATGCGGAAGAAGGAATAATTGGCAAGGGCAAGGCGATGAAAATGACATGGTTCCAATAGACAAGTTTGGCGCATGGAGAGAAAACTGGTTTACCGTATCAATCATAGAAAAAAAATAAATACCATAAATAATAAAAAAATAACTCGATGATATTCCTTAATAGATTAAAAAGATATTTAAGTAATTCCCTGCCAGATAACTTAAGGGCTAGAATCAGATTCAGAATAGTTAAGTATGTAAAGGTGCGTACTTCATTCTTTCAGCAAGTCAGACTTAAATTCAACATAGGTTCTGCCGGGGTCAATAAAAATTTTGAATGGTATCCGACGGATAAAAAAAGTTTAGACATAACCAAAGAAAATGATTGGCAAAAAGTTCTTTCTTCACTCCGACTGGACAATATAGTCGCCGAGCATGTTTGGGAACATTTGAATCAATCGGAAACTGAACTGGCTAATGCCAACTGTTTCAAATATCTAAAAAAAGGAGGGATTCTAAGAATAGCCGTGCCGGATGCTTACAATCCTAATAAAGATTATACTGAATCGGTCAAACCCGGCGGAACAGGCAAAGGTGCGATGAGTCATAAAATATTTTATAATTATCGGACAATAATAGAAGGTCTTCAAAAAGCCGGTTTTATTGTTAAACTATTGGAATATTGGGATGAGTATGGACAATTTCATTTCATTGACTGGACAAATGAAAATGGATTTATAGAGCGCTCCAGACGATACGACCCAAGAAACAAAAAAGGATCATTGGAATACACTTCCCTTATAGTTGATGCAATAAAACCGTAAATTCTAGCTTCAATATAAAATATCTTATTAAATATAATATGTTAAAAGGAAAATTGAAAAAAATCACCGTAAAAAAAATCTATTCTTTCCTGTCTAAAAAATTTAGATCCAAAAAAATAGAATACTATTCAATAGATGATATCAATCTTAAACTAGTCCATTTTAAAATAAAGAAGATTGCCATTTTGATTGATGAAATTGTTGAGTTTAATTTATTTAAAAATCTGAAATATGAAAAAATTATCGGATTTTTCAGTTTTAATCTTGATATCATAGGAACTAAAATAGCCGATTTTGAAATTCTGCCGCTCCTGCCCAATTCCAATATTGACACTGACGGCTGGCTGGTTAGTACGAAAAATGAGCTTACTTCTTTTGCCCTAAACCGCTATCTGCTTGAAAATAAAAGAGAAAACCAAATCATCCTGCAACATATCAAAAACCCCAATGGCACAAAATATTATTCCTACGCGGACTTTTTTAGCAATGACCAGAAGACTCTTATATATGTAAATAATTATTTTAGAAGACTGTACGCTCTTCCCTTTCCTCTGGATATTCGCTTGACCTTAAGGGATTGCGAGGGAAAAATTGTCGAGACTCGGCAGGTAATTATCCCCCCAGACTCAATAAAGGTTATTTCCAGCGATGATTTCCCCATAAAAAACTTTGTAGGCTATCTTGAATTGGAATTTGAAATCGCTAAAAAAATTTCCCCTTTTCTTCATTATATGGTTGATTACATCTCGCCTGATTTCATAAGTAGCAATCATCAGTCCGGACTCGGCCTTCATCCGGCTAATTCACTCTTCACGAGAGGATACATACCGACGCGAGAGGATGTGTCTTTGATTGTGTGTTTATTCCAGCGCGATTATAAAAACCCGATCAAAGTAATGGCTATATTAAACTATTCTAAAGATGGCGAGAAAATTTCAAGAGAAAAAGAATTCAAACCTCTTAAACAAAATCATATGCTGTATCAGGACATAAAAGAATTATTCAGCGAAATAAACTTCAATGAAATAAATTCTCCTTATGTCGCAGTCAAATCAAAACTCCCTTTGCATCGTCCGAATTATTACTATGTAAAAAAAGGCAAAAAAGGCTACTTTGACACCTCTCACGCCGGACCAGACTTAAGACATCAAGTCAAGGGATTTTATAGAGGAACGATGGTAATAAATGAAGAAGAAAAAAACAAATTGCATAAATATGATTGTGTAGAAATGGATTTGAAGCATTACATCCTTCCAGAGGAAGAGAGAATAGAATCCATCATAGCATTAGGAGATGACACTACCATGGATATAAAAAACTTCACTCTGGAATTTTATGACGCGAACGGAGTTCTTTCTCATTCATTTGAGAAAGAATTTGATTACGACAAGGAAAGATATTTCAATATCAGTGCTTTTCTAAAGGATAAAGGCGTCCGCAATTTTTCCGGATCTGTGTCTTTCCGACCAAGAAACAATGATCAGCGAATCCCCATTTCAATGAACGGCATATCCATATTCAGCCACAGAGACAATCCTTATTACACCAGTACCGCCGCAAGCGGTGCCGCTCCCGACAATATACCTTTTTATTTTCGGGCGGGACCGCCAAGCTACAGCAGGGTGAAAAATTCTGTCAGCACCACCGACATTTTTTGCAGAGGCATTGTTTCTGATCTCTATGATACCTATCTCATAATATCTTATCCAAGCGCGAACAAAAATCTCAAAAAAACAATTGACTACGAAATACAAATAGTGAATTTGTTGGGAGAAAGTATATCAATTTACAAAAAGATAAACATGAATGGGCTGAATTTTTTAAAACTCTCTGAATTGATTGAAAACAATGGTTATATTTCCAAAGACGGTTATTATACTATATGGTTTTTTAGCGGGTCAGCTCATATTTACGCACAACATATTCTTTATCGAAAAAAAGATTACGCGATAGCGGTAGAGCATTGCTATCCAGGCAAATTTGGGATATGATTTATTTTTAAATAAATAAATTGTTCAGATATTCTTCGTTCAAAAGCCCTAACGGGAAAAATGAATACTTCATTTCTTTGAGTTCCGAAAAAAACTCGGATTTTTCAGAGTGTCTAGAAAATGCATATGAATTGTATCTTTCCAATCTAAAAAAACTATCCTTATCTGAAAAAACTCAAATATTCTGCCGCTTCTACTTAAGCGATATCGCCAACCAAAAAGACGAACTTCTGAAATCAAAAATATTCGCCTTTTCTCAAAATGGCGCTTATTCAATAATTCAGCAATGCCCTTTGGACGGTAGCGGTATTTCAATGCTTTTCTATCATATTGAAGGAAGAAACGATAAAGAAAAAAAAATTAGTGAGGAAGTATGGGAAAACGGACTTAAGGTCAAAGGAAATAATTATGACTTGTACTACACGGGAAATTTTTACAGCAAAACTGCTTCCGATTCGTTTTGCCAAACAGAAGAAATATTTTCTTCCTATGACTCTTTCTTGAAAGAAAACAAAATGACACTCTTAAATAACACGGTGAGAACTTGGATATATGTCCGCGACATTGATAACAACTACGACGGAATGGTAAAAGCCAGAAAAAATTATTTTGATAAAAGAGGGCTGACTAAAGATACTCGTTATATCGCAAGCACTGGAATTGAAGCGAAGCTTAAAGAAACAAAAGTTCTTGTGTCCATGGATGCGATCTCAATATCAAAACTGGATCCGGCTCAAATCGTAAGAATGGAGGCCCGAGAATATCTTAATCCAGCTCATGAGTATGGAGTCACTTTTGAAAGAGGGACTAAAATTCAATTTGGCGATAGGTCTCATCTCTATGTTTCCGGCACGGCTAGCATTAACAATAAAGGAGAAGTGGTTAATGTAGGAAATGTCGGCGCCCAAACCAAACGCACACTTGAAAATATAAAGGCGTTGCTTAATCCTCACGGCGCGGATATTAAAGATATGGCTTATTTGATAGTTTACGCGCGTAATATAACGCAAACAAAAGAAATTCTAGAAATAATAAAAGATGAGGGACTTGAACAAATACCGCTTATTTTCGCTGAAGGGGCGGTTTGCCGACCGGGATGGCTAGTCGAAATTGAGGGGGTGGCGATTATCCAGACAAAAACAAACTGGCCTGCATTTTTTTAATAGAAAATATAATTAAATTAATTTTTATGAAAATAATAGCAATAATACCAGCAAGAGGCGGTTCAAAGTCAGTCCCCAGAAAAAATATCCTGCCTATTCTTGGAAAACCCCTTATTGCTTATACAATAGAAACTGCTCTCAAGACAAAAAAAATAAATCGTGTCATAGTGGTTACTGACGATGATGAGATAACCGAAATTTCAAAAAAATACGGAGCAGAATTACCTTTTAGGGAACCTGACGAACTAGCAGCGGACAATATCCACGATTTGCCAGTGTTTCAATATACCCTTCGTTGGCTCAAAGATAATGAAAAGTACAGCCCCGATTTGGTAGTTCACTTGTGGGCCACCTGTCCGTACCGAAATCCTAAGGATATTGATTTGGCAATTGATATGCTAATAAAAGATTTTCAGGCTGATTCAGTCCGTGGAGTAACTATACCTCCCGTATCACCCTTCAGGATGTGGCGCAGAGATAAAGGAAAATATTTATCTTACTTTATGGATAAAGAATTTCCCGAATTTTGCCGAAATCGGCCAGATCCACATCAAGCACAACGTCAAATACTTCCTGAGGTTGTCGCTCAAAGTGAATACTTGGCTGTCATTCGCAGAGAAGTTATTGAAAATGGATCAATTTCAGGAAAAAATATAATTCCATTTTTCCACGACTCTGAAACATATGTTGAAATAAATGCATTTAAAGATTTCAGAGAAGCAGAAGCTCTTCTCAAAGAAAAAACAAAATGACCCCACAACAACTTAAAAAGAATGTATGTGAGCAAAATAAACGACTTGTTGAGCTCGGCTTAGTCATTCTAACTGAAGGAAATGTTTCTCAAATATCCGACGACAGAAAATATGTCGTTATTAAGCCATCAGGTATTCCATATGAAGATCTGACCCCCGATAAAATGGTCGTAATTGATTTAAAAAGTGAATCAATTATGAAAGGATGTTTAAATCCATCAAGCGACACTGCAACTCATTTGGAAATATACCGAAAATTTCCAGAAATAAAAGGAGTCACTCACACTCATTCCATATTCGCCACAGCATGGGCCCAGACAGGAAAAAGAATCCCATGCTACGGCACCTCTCATGCCGACCATTTCTGTGGAGATATTCCAATTACCCGTTTGCTGACTAATAAGGAAATAAGAGAAAATTATGAATTAAATACCGGTAAGGTAATAAACGAAATACTGCTTTCACAAAAAGTGTCTGGGGTAATGGTGAACAGACATGGGCCTTTTTGTTTCGGATCATCGGCGAAAGAATCCGTAGATAACTCCATAATCTTAGAGAAAATTGCCATGCTTGCCACTATGACAAAAACAAGTTCTCCTATGCCAAAAAATTTGCATAAAAAACACTATCATAGAAAACATGGCAAAAATAAATACTACGGACAATAATCCAATAGATCTTTGATTCCCGAAATTAGGTTAAAATCTCTATTATCTTTTTTCCATTTATTCCAATCATTCATAACGCCAACAAAAGAACAGCCGAATTTCGCCGCAATTTTAAAATCACTATCTGCGTCTCCAACAAAGAGAATATTCTCTGAAGAAATTCCTTCATCATTAAGCACCTGTTTTAGATTTTCCAGCTTTGAATTCGGATTACGCCAACCATATACAGCTTTGAAAAATGGTTCAATGCTAAGCTTTTTGACAATCTCAGGCAGAACTGTTTCTGGGGTTGCCGAATTTAAATACAGAGGATACTTGACACTCAATTTCTTAAGAGCGATAAAATCTTCGATGAGTATGCCTTCCTGCATGGTGGCTGTGGAAGTTATCCGCGCGTACTCTTCTGCTTTTTTATTTACCCAGCCATCTACCTTTTCTTCAGATATATTAAAGAGAGGAGCTAGTTCTCGGATGATTTCAAGTCGAGAACCTTTGCCCCCAGCAAATTTTTGACGAGCTTTTAAAATTTCTCTTTCGTATTTCCTTGGAAAAATATCAGACCATGCTGATTCCTTAGTGAATTCTGAATTTCGAACAATTACTCCGTCAAAATCAAAGACAATTGCTTTTATCATTAAAAAATTTAATCAAAATGATGGAATCCCCAATTGACAAGTTTGGTCTTTCTCGCTGATCGGTCCATCTCATTCAACGCTTGATCTTTATATATAGAGTCTCCATTGAAATAAGTGGTGGATATTTCCTCAAATATTACTCCCGTATTAGTATAAAATGAATGTCGAACCCCTCTCCGTATAACTATAGTATCACCCGGTAACATAAGACGAGATTTTCCTTCCACCTCTAAAATTATTTCACCCGATAAAACTTGAAGAGTTTCTTCTTTTTTCTTATGATGGTGAAGCGGGTATTTTTGCCCTTGAAGCATCACGAGTATTATTTTGCAATATTCTCGATTTATACAATGAACCATTACAGCGCCCGTCTCAAAAAATTTACCCAGACCGTAATGATGCGATATTTCAACATCATTATCCAAGCCAACCTGGATTCCAGCCTCGTTCAACATTCCTTTTACCTGATGAATAGTTCGATATATGATCTGGCGAGAAGATAGATTTTTTGGAACAAGGTTTTGCGAAAGTGCTTCGTTTTTTTTGTAGTCTTTGTCAGCAAGTAGACCCTCACTGAAATCGCCACTAGTCATTTGTCCTTTTTTTAAAGGAAAAGCATGGAAAATGTCTGATTTTTTAATTACTTGACCTTTTTTAATATTTTTTTTGACGAATACTCCCCTTCGGATTAAATCCAAGTGTTTCTGTTCCTCTTCATTATGAACATAGGTCATGGCGCCGAGCATATCCACCGCTCGCTTATACGCTTCAATCCATTTGCGAGTCTCTTCAGGGTTGGTCGAGTAAGAATTGAGCTGTATAGTGTTCGTTTCCACTCCCACATGTTTTTCAAATAATCTCGCGCCAAGAGCGTAAGCCACTTGAATTGCTTCATAATTATCTCTTGGTTCATGGGTGGAAAAGCCAATAGTAATGTTCGGGTAACGTTTCTTGAACATATGGATTTTATTTAACTGCATATCGCTGTTTGTCGTTGGATATAGAGCAACACAATGCATAAAGGCGACATTGATGTAGTGGTGGTCCATAAAACTTGCCAAATTGTCCACATCATGAATTGAAAGACCTCCCGTCGCGACAATAACCGGTTTCCTTGTTTGAACAATTTTTTCAAGTAGTGGCCAATCTTTGGCAGAAAGACTTGCCACCTTAATTGCATCCGCATTAAGTTTGATCGCCAGATCAACGGAAATTTCATCCCACGGGGAAACAACAATTATGAGTCCTTTCTTCCTAGCGTATTGGATGAGATCATAAAAATCTTTTTCAGAAAGTTCTGTTGATAAGAATCGCTCAACATGCTTGCTTTTCTTACCTTTGAGCGAGTCGGGATGAATGAAAGTCTTATGGTCTCTAAATTGTAATTTTATGGCCCCCCTCAGATTATATTCACGGGTTAGTGACGCCATTTCATCTATAATTTTTTTGCCATGAGCAACAGAACCCTGATGATTGTTGGCCATTTCAAAAATTATAAGGTTATTAAAATCAAATTTTTCTTCAGTCATAATATTTAAACTAGAGACTACCAGAAAATTCTCTTCAATGCAACAGAGAAAATCTTTCTTCCAATTTTCATTAAATGCTGTATTATTTTGATATGGATCAAACCCGACCAGAAGAATTTGGCTATGATTACACAATGAATTTGTGTTCCGCCATTGAACAGCTGACTGCACAAGAAATAGCGTCGGACGAAAAAAAGTTTACCTATAAATCGACTAATCTTAGATATGCTTTGGAACGATCTCTTTATTTTAATTACGCGAATGATGATCTCCTATTTGACATTTTTGGACAATGGAAGATGGGTGATTTGCCGAAGAAAATAGAGGTTGAAGACAATCTTCAAAAAAAATTGGTTTCTGTTGTGTGTAAATGTCCTGAAGAGAGAATTGTTATTATTCGTTCAAATATCGCCCATAGATTCAAGATAGCGCTCAAGTTTATAGCGAAATTTATTTTAAGGCTAGGGATTGATGATACTATTTCCGGCATACGGAAAAGTTTAAATCGTCGCATTCAAAAAAATGCGCAATATGATGTCCTGTTTTTTGTTTTAAACGAGAGATTTGTCAAATATATGAAGCCCGTTTTCGATATTTTACCTGTTAGATGCGCATTCATAACCCATGACAAAAAAACTGAAAGTTTTCTTTCTAGAGAAAAAATACCGTATGTAAAAATTTCACATTTCTTGTACAATTTCACTCGGTGGTCACAGGATGATTGCTGGACAAAAAGATTTCGTCTCTTGGAAGATTATGATATTTTACATGACACAATAGAGCGGATTCATCCAAAATCTGTCGCGCTCGTCGAAGGAAATGCTCCAATATACGAAGTCGTTAATCAAATCTGCAAAAAATTAGGTATACAGTCGGTATGTATACAGCAGGGCTGGTCGCCGATCGTCCATAATGGTTTCCGAAATATGACCTATTCCAAGATGCTTGTTTGGGGAGAAGGTTTTGCCCGAGATTTAGCAAAATACAATCCTCAGCAAAAATTTGTAGCCACAGGAAATCATATTATCGAAAAAATTACCGTTCCGAAAGTTCCGAAAAAATCTAACGAGAAAATAAAATTAGGATTTTTGCCTCCAATGCAAACGAAGATATTAAGCCAAAAGAAACTTGATAAATTTATGTCATTGGTGCCGTGGGCGACAAATGAGTTCAAAAACGCAGAGATACGAATTAGTCAGCACCCGACAATATCAAAGAATGAACGATTAGAAAAACTATCCGAGTATGACAATGTTACATTCATGTCATCACTCACGCATACGCTTCAAGATATTATTGGCGATAACGATATAGTGGTGTCTTTTTATTCAACTACAATACTTGAAAGCATCGCTGCGGGAGCTCTTCCTGTTATAGTAAATTTAACATCAATGCCTCATTATTTTCCGGATGTGCACGCAATGAAAGCCGGAATTGAATTAAAAAGCGTTGAAGAAGCAAAAAAAATACTAAGAGGGTTGGTTAGTAATCCGGAAAAAATATCCCATTTTAATGATGGTATGGAAGAATTCAGAAGACAGTATTTTTACGCTGGCAAAGAGCAAGCGATTAAAAACATGAGGCACTCCAAAAAAACTTTCTGGCCGAAGAAAGCGAGCTATTCATATTTTCAGACGGTCCTAAAAACGAATCTGATGCCATAAAAGTCCGAGAGGTAAGAAATTACCTGAAAACAATTTCAGGGTTTAAAAGTATCAGTATAATTGAGAGGGATATAAATTTTGGACTCGCAAATTCAATAATTTCCGGAGTGACGGACATTGTAAATAAATTTGGGAAAATCATAGTCTTGGAAGACGATATGGTCAGTTCGCCTTATTTTCTAAAGTTTATGAATGACGCGCTTGATTTATATGAAAATGAAGATAAGGTGATAAGTATCCATGCTTACGCTTACCCTGTAAAAAAAAGTTTGCCTGAAACATTTTTTTTGAAAAACCCAGGCTGTTGGGGTTGGGCAACTTGGAAGAGAGGGTGGGATATGTTTGAATCAGATGGTCAAAAACTTTTAGATGAATTAATAAAAAAAAGACTCGTCAAAGAATTTGATTATAATTATTCGTACCGATTTTCTGAAACACTCCGCCAACAAGCGGAAGGGATTAAGGATTCATGGGCAATTCTATGGTATGCGTCGGCTTTCTTGTCAGACAAGCTCACGCTGTACCCAGGGCAATCACTAATACAAAATATTGGTTTTGACGGTAGCGGAGTAAATTCCGGCATCTCAAATATTTACCATGTTGAAAATTCAAATATGGATGTACGGGTAAGGAAAATTGAATTGATAGAGAATGAAAAAGCACAGAAAGAAACAGAAAAATATTTTCGTTCAATTAAAACAAAAAGTCTAAAAAGATTATTGTGGAAATTACACTCATTAAAAAAGCGGGTATTCGGCAAAAAAATAAAAAAATGAATATTGTAATAAAATTTTTAAGAAAATGGGCTAAATTAATTGACCGCGTATATATGCTTCTTATTATTGCCAGATTGAGGCTTTTTTTAAAAAATAAGCCAAGATTTTCTCTGAGTCATGTAAGGGTTTTGGGATATAATATTTTTTTAAATGACCCCAGATCATTTTATTTTGAATTCATTCATATATTTAAAAATGAAATATATGGCTTTCACTCAGAAAAAGAAAGGCCCTACATAATAGATGGCGGGGGTTTTATCGGGGCTTCGTGTCTTTATTTTAAAAAGAAATATCCAAAAGCGAATATTTTGGTGTTTGAACCTGACAACAATGCCCTGTTTATATTAAGAAAAAATATTGAAGCCAATAAATTAGACAATGTCACAGTGGTAGAAATGGGTCTTTTCGACAAGGAGGGTGAAATTTCTTTCCTGCCAGATAATACCGATGGCGGGAAAATAGATACAGGCGGAATGCATAAAATAAAGGTAACGAGGCTAAGCAACTATATAAACTCGGAAATAGATTTTCTAAAACTCAACATTGAAGGCGCCGAACTAAATGTCTTTGAAGATTTGGACCAGAATGATAAGTTTAAATACATACGAGGACTCTGCATTGAATATCATTCTTTCAAGCGCCAAAAACAAAACTTGGATAAAATTTTAAGCATATTAACTAAAAATAACTTTCGCTACTACATAAGCAATTTTGAAAACTCGCCCAAAGGGAATTTCAAATCAGACGAAAATACACAATTTTATCTTCTGGTATACGCTAAAAATATTGCCGTTTAATGTGTGTTAAATTTAAATGTCGCTTCAAAAATTTACAGAAAAATTTACAGGTTGCAATTCATTAAAAAAAACTATAGTATTTCACTATATTTATGAAAAAAATAACAAAAAAGAGAACAATAGCAAGAAAAAACAACGCTAATAAAATTGATTTGAAAAGCGCAAGATTTCTAGTGACGGGAGGAAGCGGTTCTTTTGGCAGGAATATTATTAAAAAACTGCTTGCTCTTGGTGCAAGAAATATACTTTCTATCAGCAGGAATGAGGACTTGATAAAACAAGCTGAAACTGATGTCGGCTCCCCTTTTGTGAAATTCAAGCTTGGAGACATAACTGACAAGGAGTTTATAAACAATATAATGAAAGAAGTTGATGTTGTATTTCATACTGCCGCCATTAAACATGTGTCTTTAGCCGAACAAAACCCGCGCGAAGCCTATCGAAGCAACATACTGGGTCTGCTTAATGTGCTCAACTCGAGCACTTCAATAAAACGCTTCGTCCATATATCTTCAGATAAAGCAATCGGCGTTACCAATTGCTACGGTGCGACAAAACTGTTGGGAGAGTACCTAGTCAAAGAAAGTAATGATATTAATCGGGGAAATATCTACGCTGTGATCAGATGCCCAAATTTATTCGGGTCAAGGGGTTCTGTTTTGGACGCATGGGCACAGCAATTGAAAAAAAACAACACGATAAGAATAAGCGACCCTGAAATGACAAGATACTTTATCACTCTTTCCGATGCGGCTGATTTTGTTGTTGATATTGCTTTAATGGATAATGTTGATACTAAAGAAATACACTACCCTCTCAAGTTTACAAAAAAATTTCGGCTTAAGGATTTAGCGGAGGCATTTCTAAAGGTAAGAGGTAACAAAAATTCTTCAATAGAGATAATAGGTGTCTCACCCGGAGAAAAAAAACATGAGGATTACATAGCCGACGTTCCACTTTGTAGCGTCGCGGAACTTGTCACATTTCTTAAAACTACAAATTAGAAATGTGTTCAGTTTCAAAAATAAAGTGAGATCAATTTCAATCAGTTTTTTAGCGGATTACACGAAAGAATATCTGCAAAATTAAAAGGACAAAATAAAATATGGATAAACGTGAAAAATTGACCGATCGCATTAATAGAAAAGTATCCGTAGTTTTCTTTGTTACATTCAAGAGAATTCTTTCTTTATTTAGATCGGTTCGCCCCAAATCGCAAAAATTTGGATTTGATCGCGGCGGACCGATCAATCACTACTATATTGAAAAATTTATTGAAGAAAATTCGCAATATATAAGGGGCACGGTCTTGGAGATTGCCGATTCTAGATATACTAAAAAGTTCGGAAAAAATGTAATTAAATCTGAAATCCTTCATTTTTTGAATGATAATCCCAAGGCGACCATCATAGCCGACCTCACAAAGGTCGAGAGCTTGCCGGAAAATTTTGCGGACTGCTTTATCTGCACTCAAACTCTAAATTTCATCTATGATTTTAAATCAGCGCTCCATGGAATCCACCGCTTGCTCAAACCAGACGGAGTACTCTTGGCGACCGTATCCGGCATTTCCCAGATATCAAGATACGATATGGATCGCTGGGGAGATTACTGGCGCTTTACAACCCTCTCATGCGAAAAAATTTTCAAAGAGGTTTTTGGCGCGGAAAATGTCGTTGTTGATTTCTACGGAAATTGTTTGTCAGCGAGAGCGTTTTTGGACGGCCGATCAAGCGCAGAGCTTACAAAAAAGAACTTGGACTATAAAGATAATGATTATCAATTACTGATAACAATAAAAGCCCACAAAAAACTACCGCCAACAATTAAGATGACAGGGTAATAATGATTAGATTTAAAATACATGCGAATATTTTCAATATTTTATAAGAAAATAAAAAACAAGGTTGAGTGGCTAGGCAATTATTTCAAATCTTATATTCTTAGCCGTTTCTTAAAACATAGCGCGATATTAGTCTATCATCGCGTGGCAAATGTCTCTCACGACTCTCTCCAGCTTTGCGTCTCTCCGCAAAATTTCAGAAAACAAATAATTTATTTAAAGGAAAATTTTAATCTTATTCCCCTTTCCCAAATGGTCAACAATCTCAAATCACATAAAATCAAAGAAGGGGCGGTAGCCGTTACTTTTGATGACGGTTATGCCGATAATCTTTATACGGCTCTGCCTATTCTTGAAGAGCTTAATGCTCCGGCGACAATTTTTATTACCACAGGCAATATTGATTCTCAAGAAGACTTTTATTGGGACAAAAATACCGCCAAAGAAGACCGAGGCAAACCTATGACTGCCGAAGAAATAAAAAAAATATCCTCTAGTCCGCTTATAGAAATAGGCGCTCATACTGTTAATCATCCTAATTTAAGAAAAATAAATACAAAAGAACAAGTAGATGAAATAATGCAAAGTAAAATAATGTTAGAAAAAATATTAGATAAAAAAATATCCGGATTTGCTTATCCATTTGGCTCAAGAAGATCATTTTCTAAAGAGACTGTTTCTGAAGTTAAAAAATCCGGGTTTAATTTTGCGTGCGCCAATACTCAGGAGCAAGTCTATTCCTTTTCCAATCTATTTTCCATACCAAGAATTCTAGTGAGAGATTGGGATATTGAGACCTTTAAAAAAGGTCTGAAATGGAGATAAAATGAACAAATATGAACATACTGCATATTAACACTATTGATAATCGCGGCGGAGCGGGCATAGTTCATTGGAGATTATCTAATGAGCAGAAAAAAAGGGGGCATCATGTCTCCTCTTTTGTCGGTTTTAAATATTCTGAAGATCCCAATGTGCGTGAAGTTCCCAAAAACCCCTTGTATTACAGAATGAGCAGGTTTCTTGCAAATGACCTCCGATTCTCAAGAAGCAATTGGATTCTAAAGACTGAAGAATACAAAAAAGCTGATATAATTCACTGCCACAATATTCATAGCGGTTTCTTTAATCTAAAAACTTTGGAAATAATGTCTAAGGAAAAACCTGTCGTGTGGACATTGCAAGATTTATGGCCAATCACTTCAGGTTGCACCGATTCGTATCGGTGCAAGATAGAAAAACCGCGCAAATTTTGCGGAGTCTTATGGGACAACCGCAAACACTTGCTTGAACAAAAAAAGAAAATCTACAGAAATTCAAATTTTACGACCGTAACGTCTTCCCAATGGATGACTGAAAAAATAAAAGGGAGCGTGCTCGGACACCTTGATAACCGCTTAATTCTTAATGGAATAGATACCAGTATCTTTAATCCCAGAAACAAATTAGAATCTAGAAACGAACTCTCCCTTCCGTTAGACAAAAAAATAATTTTATTTATCGCCGTAGGCGGAATAGGAGACCGCCTAAAAGGCGCAAACTACATTGAAGAAATAGCAAGATACTATCTCAATGACAAAAATAAGCTTTTTGTGGCAATCGGAGGAAAGAATAAATCAGATCTCGATAAAAAAGAAGGAGAGAGTAATGTTATTCAAACCGGATATATTGGCGATGAGAATATTTTAGCGAAATATTATTCGGCGGCTGATTTTTTTCTTTATCCATCAAGAGCCGACAATTCACCACTCGTAGTGGCTGAATCCATGGCTTGTGGCACCCCAATTGTGTCTTTTGAGACCGACGGCATTCCCGAAATGATATCGGAATACGGTCTGTTAGCGAGACGAGAAGACCTTGGAGATCTTCTGATCAAGACTAACGAGATGCTTTCGATGTCGCAAGACAAATACTTAAAAATGAGATCCTTGGGTATTGAAAAAGTAAAACAAAATTACTCATTAGAAGAAATGACGACAAAATATCTTTCGCTTTATTCAGAGCTTATATCAAATTTTCAAGCAAAGAAATAATCTTTTTTGCCAAAATGTCGGGTCTGAATTTTTTATTATACAAGTCATAGCCATTCCTGCCTATTTTTGCCATCAAGTCCGGATTATTTTTTAAATACAATATTTTATCCGACAAGTCCTTCGGATCCGCGGGATTAGTCATAAAACAATTTTCACCGTCTCTCAAAATTTCCGAAATTCCTTTTGCCCGAGCTGTAACATAAGGCAGACCCAGAGCCAATGATTCAAAAGCCTTGTGAGGAATGGTTCTATCAAGTCTCTCGTGGTCGGCAAATTGACCCAAACTGATGTGGCAAGACAACATCAGTCTCCTTATTTCACCGAACGAAAGATGCCTTGATTCTACTGACAGATTTTTAGGTTTTAGTGTAGAAATGAGAGCGTTTATTTCTTTATCAAGCAGTCCGCTTCCAATGATTAAGATGTCGACATCTTTATCTTCAAGAATTTTGACGGCTTCAATAATCACATCCACGCCCGCTTCCGGCAGAAAACGGCCTCTGAAAACCGCAGTGAATTTATTCCGTTTTTTGATTGACGAGTCTAGATAAAAAAGAGAGTTGTCGGCACCGGTGTAAACAACGGCAATTTTTGCAGGATTGACGAAAAATTTTTTTATAAAAAATTGTTTTTGCGCTTCGGTTTCAACTAGTATCATATCGGCAAAAAGATAGGCGAAAAAATCAATCAGCCAGATTTTGATGCCTCTTAAATGAAATCTTCGGGTAGAATTTCTTGAAATTACTTCCGCCTCATACAAACTGCATAAAGCGTCTAAAACAACTTTCTTTTTTGATAAAAATTTGGCGAAAACGGCTATTATTTGCCCCGGATAACCGACAACCATCACATCATAATCCTTTCGAATCGCCCGGTGTTTTTTTAAAAGTCTCCAATATTTCAGAAGACCGCCGCTTCTATCCCGACATTCTATTATTTGAGCGCCAAGAGCTTTCAGGCCGGAAATATAAACTTTATTTCTAGAAAAGTCCGGATTAAATATGCCGAAGTAACAAATTTTTATTTT
>LBYO01000014.1 GCA_000996205.1 Parcubacteria group bacterium GW2011_GWA1_40_21
AAAGTCCTTTATTTCAGAAATAAATTTGGCGACACCTTCGTTGGTCTTCTCTTTTTCAAAAGCGGTTATCAATATACGAATCACATCATAAGCGTAAGCCGAACCGGGCTGGGGTAAACCATTATATTTTTCTTTATAACTTGCGGTGAATTCTTCCGATGGGTCGGCTGATGTAACATACCATTTACCTTCAAGCATAGGAACAGCCTCCAAATCATATTCAAAACTGTCAACCGAAGTTAAAGGAACATTGATATTCAGGTCTTTAATTTGTTTAACTAATGAGGTTAATTGACCAGGTAAAAGCATTATAATAAAGGCATCCGCGCCTTCATTTTTTGCCTTTATGACAGCTGTTCTGAAATCTTTTTCTTGAGGATTAAAAAGTTCATTTTTTAAAATAAAAAGGTCTGGTTCTTCTTTAAGCAAAGCGTCTCTAATCGCAATAATTCCTTGCTGATTAGTGGCAATCATAGCGATTTTTTTTAATCCTTGTCTTTTAGCTTCTTTTATATACACTCCCGCCTCATTTTCCGGTTTAATCCAATGATTAAAGACAAACGGTTTATCCTTGGCAATATTCAAATCGGAAGCAATTGAAAAATGAATTATTTTCTCTTTTTCGGCTAGTGGAGCGACAGCGCTTCCCGGACCGGCAAAACCAGTGCCGACAGCTCTTATCTTATCAATATCAACCAATTTTCTGAAAGCCGAAACGGTTTTTTTGCTGTCGGCTTGGTCATCTTCAAAAACCAATTCGTAAGTATTTTTTGTCTTTCCAAAACTTTCTTTGGCTAAAATGGCCGAATTTTTCGTCGCCTCGCCAATGAAAGCCACCTCTCCCGTCAACGGCAATATCACCCCAATCTTTATCGGTTCTTTATTCGTTGGCTGGCTGGAATTTTTGCCGAAATAAGAAACTCCGACAATTATCAAAATAATGGCTACTATCCCAATGATTATTTTTTTCATTTGATTAAAATTATAGCTAATAAATTTCTCTTTTATCTTTTATAAGCCCTTGAACATGACAAATAATAGCTTCTTTAAGATTTTGTTTAACTTCTTTTATTGTATCGCCGCAAGTATGAAGCCCTTTAAGAATAGGAACAAAACCGTGATAACCTTTTGGCCTGTCCGGTTCAACAATTACGCGAAATGTGTATGGTTTTAAATTGCTTCTCATAATGTCCCTATCTTACTATGATTAAAAAGACAGTCAACCCCTTGCTTTTTCAAAATTTCCATTCATAATTATAAAAAATAAGTTCTTTACAAAGAACGAAGCTATTTTTCAGTTAACTTTTATGGGAGGAAGACAGTATGAGCTGGATTGGGACAATACGAGAAACAAATTTTGAATTAGGCGCTCTATCAAGAGGAAAAGTCAGGGATAATTATGATTTGGGAAATGGCGAACTTTTGATGGTAGCAACGGACAGGATTTCGGCATCTGATGTCATATTACCTAATGCCATCCCAAGCAAAGGGAAAATACTGACGATGTTGACAGTTTTCTGGCTGGGATACTTAAGAGATATTGTTCGGAATCATTTGATAACTTCTGATTTTGAGCAATTTCCAGAAGTTTGCAGGAAATATCCTTCGCTAGAAGGACGGAGTCTTTTGGTAAAGAAACTAAAACCTCTGCAGGTTGAGCTTATAGTAAGAGGTTATCTTTCTGGCTCCGGATGGAAAGAGTACCAGAAAAATCAGTCTGTCTGTGGCATAAAATTGCCCGATGGATTGAAAGAGTCGGACAGACTTCCGGAAGTTATTTTCACCCCTTCCACTAAAGCTGAAGCGGGAGAACATGACATCAATCTTTCGTTTGAAGAGTATGTCAAAGTCCTTGAAAATAGACTCGGGTCTAATTTGGGAAAGCGTGTCGCTTTCCTACTGAGAACAATAAGTGTTCAATTGTATATTAAAGCGGCAGAGTATGCTCTGACGCGAAGGATTATTATCGCGGACACAAAACTTGAATTTGCGGTAGATGAAAATGATAACCCAGTCCTCATTGACGAAGTGCTTACTCCAGACTCCTCGCGATTTTGGCCCAAAGACGAATACGAGCCAGGCAGACCTCAAAAAAGTTTTGATAAGCAATTCGTGCGGGATTATCTGGAGAGAATCGGATGGGACAAAAAACCGCCGGCGCCGGAACTTCCCGAATATATCGTGGAAGAAACTCAAAAAAAATACGGGGAAATTTTAAAGTTAATTTAATTGTTTAAATCTCCACAAAAAATTATGGGCAGGGAATCCGTTAGGAAACCCTGCCCTGTTTTATTTGATCATGTCCAGAATCAAATTTTGACTTTGCCTAAAGGTTTATATATCGGCATTTCTCTTCCTCTAAGCAAGTTGAACATATTAAGGAGTTCTCTTACAAACTTTTCATTTTGCCACCGCAATTCCAAGTTCTCCTTTTTTAGTTCCATATTTTGCAGACTTTCAAAATTCACAAATATGTTTTGAATTTCTTTGAAATGTCTTTCCGTTTTCTTTTGTATTGATTCGCCGACATTCACTAATTGATGTCCGCATTCATGCATAGCATAAAATTTTCTTTGAGAATCCCATATACCAAACAGATTTAATAAAGAAGTTATTACCAAAAAAATAAATGCGCAGGCTACCATTTTCTTTTCACTCATTTTCCTCTCCTTTTCTGATATTTCAGAATAAAATATTTTACCACTCACTCATCTCTTTAAGAATTTCCTTCAGGTCATCTATATCCCAGGGATTTTCTACCCATTCCATATCTTCCCTATCTTCCCAACCACAAAAATATAGGAAATCTAGAAAATCATCATAATCTCCCCCACAGAAAATAATGGGCAGATTATCCGGATTGTCGTTCATCGTAAAGATTTCTTCAACTACCGAATCATCATCTTCATCAGACATCTTTAAGCGCAATTCCTCAAGACTTACTAATATTATCTCCGCGACAGAGTGCTTTTTGAGAAGATTTCTGAATGAAACTATCTTTTCCGCTTCTTCTTCAGACTGAACATCTTTAAATATGAAAACTTTTTTTCTATTCTTCTTTTCTGTCGTTTTTCTTGCCTTTTTCTCTTTCCCTTGCCGTTTTCCATCTGTTCTGCATTTTTTCTCGTCTTTGCGGAAAATTTCCTTTCCCAAAAAAACTTTTTTCAAGTCATTCCTTAAAGAAATATTATCCTCTCTTAGAAAATGTTTGTCTTCTTCCGACTCTCTTATTTGGAAACATAATATAATAATTACAAAAATCATTAAATAAAAGATAGGCCACTCCATTACGCCCTCCTTTCGTCTTCCAAGATGTCAAAAAACAATATAACAGAACTTTTCTCTGATAAATTTGTAATATTTCCCGACCCCTCTGTCTAAATTGGACAATGCTGGAAAACCCAATCCCAATAATTCCTAATTATATTCACATTGAATTCCAGTTTTTTGCCCACATATAAAACATCCTTTCTATTCTGCCAACCAACCGAAGCCGGCAGATTTTCTACATCACTTTCAATCTCGCTATGCAAAATTTTAAAATATGAGCAGTTTTCTATCAGCTTTTTAAACTCGGGAAAAATTAGCGGAAATCTTTTAAAGTTATTAAGATAATGAAGATTTATAACCACCGCTTTTTTCAGTCCCAAGTTATTCAAAGTTATAATAGCTCTCCTTTTCCCCTCGTCTGAACCGATGCCTATCACCTTGACTTCATCGGAAACGGTCATAATTTTGCCCCTTTCTTTAAAAAGGTTAAAGTAACAAAGATCTCACTGTTTTTAGACTACCACAGGATTTACTATTTGTAAAGTTTTTCGCAAGGCAATTTGACTTGGAAACGAAACATCCAGGTTGCTGGCTAGATGGCCGCTAATCGGATAGCATAAACCGATAATCTTTTTTAGCCCAAATCGGTCCGGCATAATCCACTCCGATTCGTGAAGTTCGTTTTATTTTTTTCTTGTTTACAATCTCTCCCCTGTCTTCAAGCCAAAGGCCAGTTTCAAAAGAAGCGATTTTGCCGTTTAATTTTCTGCTTATTTTTAAAAATTTCGTGAGCCTGCCCGGTCCGCTTACCCCTTCCCCGCCCCTTATCAAAATCGCCGCCGGATAATCTTTTCCGCCGGTCACGATATTCAGCATATTGTGCATCCCGTAAACCAAATAGACATACCATTTGCCTGCTTCGCCGAACATCACTTTGTTTCTTTCTGTCTTTCCCTTATGAGCGTGCGATGCCTTGTCCTCAAACCCGTCGTAAGCTTCAACTTCGTTTATCTTAAGCGCGATTTCTTTATCGCCTATCTTTCTAACGAGGTATTTCCCAAGCAGATTTTCCGCGACTTCAAGCGCGCTTCTTTCAAAAAACTTTTTGGTTAAAATTTTTCTCATAATCTTAATAATACAATAAAAAAATGACGGCAAGCATGGCTTGCCGTCAAGTGCAGAAAATTAAAATGACTGGGAACTAGGAAGGCAGAGCCTTCCTGAAAAAATTAAGCAGGTTTTCCCCAAAGATTTTTTCAGACACTCCCACTGGAAAATACGGCAAACAAAATTTATACAATTTTTCCAGCATATCCGGCCCCATAATTGAGACTGGATTTTCCGGAAACCTGGCGCCCTGTGTGCCAAGCGGGTCTAGTTTCTCTGACATTATTTCAAATTCTTTTCGCGCCTGTTTCTCATCCCGAGTTATGTAGAGGCCATCGCTCCCTACGCATACCGAATCCGCTCCGCATATCTGAAGCGCGCGATTCAGATGGTCCTTAAAAGAAAAGATGGAGTTATCCGTTTCGTGATTGGTAAATGTGAGCGTCGGAATTCCAACTACCCCTCCCAACTTCACCACCGCTTTCAACACATCATCCGGCAGATTTCGAAAATGATGATACTGGGAATAACATCCAGTATGAGAAACCATTACTTTAAATGGTGGCATACTGCGATTGTGTGAAGCGATGTAACTAGCAATATCCCTTGCCATCCCATGTCCGGCGTGGAAAAGGTCTATTACGAAGTTATTTTTGGCGCATTCCTTGAGAAAAATTTTTCCCCATCTTGTCATTTTAATGTCCGCATTCAGCCAACCGCTTCCCATGTCATTTTGCTTATCATAACACGGGGAAATTATGCTAATCCCCGCCCTTCTCAAGGCTGGTATTGCGCCTTTGTTGAGAATGTCAACAGGTGTATTTTGCATCCCAAGGACAACAGCCACCCAACCCGCCGCTACTGCCGATGAGAGTTCTTTTTGATTTGTGACCAGCCTTAACTTTGGCTGATCCAAAATCATTTTTTTGAATTTCTCAATCTCCCTCAAAGTTTCCTCCATTGTGGTAATCCATGTCGGAACTGCCGTCAGGTGGACCAAATTTAACCTTAATCCATCCTCAACAACAATCGGTCCGCCCCTTTTCCCAAAAAATCCCAAAGCGTCGGCTAAAAATATTTTTTTAGTCTTTTTAATCATCACCCTCCTCCTTTTCACAAATTCACAAAATATCAACGAACAAACCAGAACATTCTGGACAACAAAACAATATCACACCATATAGATATGTCAAATTCGTTTATGCATTTATCGGCCAGGTTTTAACTCACAAAAAATGGAGCTTGTTCCGCGATAATATCGCAAAATAACAAGCTCCATTATAAAATCCAGCAAATTAGATTCAGATAATTAATTTCTTACTCTTTCACTTTCTTTTCTCTGTTTTTCATATATGCGTCTTGAAGCGCAATATATGGGTCAATGGCTGGTTTCGTAATGTCTTCGTATATCTGCTTATCTTCGGCATTGTTCACAGTCTCACCGGCATAAGTTCCCATACTCTCAATCGGCGCCAAAAATAAGAAGGACTCAACTCAGCGGATTTAATCCGGCATCAACGATTCGTCCAGCCGTATCGCGAACATTGGAAGGTCCGAAGAAAGGCCACACAATATAAGTACCAGTCCCCATCTTGCCCTTACCTAATGTTTGCCCAAAATCTCTTTCTTGTTTTTTGATATGGAACAACTTTGTTGACGGGTCCCATAAACCACCGACTCCGATAGTACTGTTGACTACAAACCGCGCGAGCTCTGTCCCCGCGCCTTTAATTTTGCCTTGAAAAAGACAGTTGAAGAAACGCACTGGCATTTTGATATTGGAAAAGAAATTTTTAACGCCTGTCCTCGCTACCGGCGGTACTGTAGAAGTATATCCAATATTGAGAGGTTTTAGAAAATACTTGTAGACTTTATCATTGAATGTAAACATCGCTTTGTTAAATCCTGCGAGTGAATCTTTTATATGAGGCGTCTCAGTTCCAAACATCTCAGTCTCAATTTGAGACTTTTCAATATTACTAGCGGATGATACATCATCCGCTCTAGCGGTACGAAAACAAACGCACGACGATACAACTAGTAACATAATCCATACTATTTTCATCAGTTTCGCCCTCCTCAAAAATACCAATCCGATTAAAATATAGTCCCCTGCGGCAAAGCTACAGGGTAATGAATGGACTCGCTTCGCTCGTCCACCCGCACGACCAGAGGCCGCGCGATTTTCAACCTATATTTCGTCTTCGCTTGGACGCTGTGTAAAATGAGAATTTTCCACGCGCTCCTCGCTAGCCGAAATAAGCGTTTATGATTCAACAAATTAGCCTCCTTTATCTAATTTAAATATGTCAAAGGTCTCTAAAAATAATATTGCCAGCTCTTTTCTAGGCTGACTTATTTTTTAATTTAATGTTATTTCTATCCTTTCCAGTCCGAATTGTCAACGCAATTTTAAAATTTTCAAATTTGTAGGAGCATTTTCAAATTTTTTTTCAAATTACTACGGAGTCCACCCTCGGCATTCGCCTCGGGCATTTCCGCTAGGGCTACTCGCGCCTAGATGTCTAGGTTTCCTGCTTATCCTCGCCATTCCCGCTCTGCGGAGCGGTGGCGAGGGCAGGAGACTGTTTGTTGCTTCGCAAGAACCAGATGAAAAGTGAAGCAGTTCACTTTTCATTCCGCCCAGCTTCGCCTCGTCTCGGCAGGGCTCGACCAACCGGCTCAGCCAACCCCCTTTCTAGTTTTCAAAATAGCTTTCGTGGTGTCGCTTCCGCTTCGGATTTATGTATTGCAAGATAACGGCGGCGCTCAACCGTGAGTCTGGAGCCAAAAGTATTTTTCTGCTGAAAAATCTTTCAGCCCTGTCTCGCTCCGTCGCGCTCCGACCTTGCAAAGCTCCAAGTATTCGCTCCTCACCCCAGCGGAAATGTCCGAGGCTCAAATGCAAATGCGCTTGACCCACCCTCCCGTTCGCGCGCAAGCCCGCGCGCAGAGGATGAGAGGATTGCGAGCGGGACTCCCTTTTGGTTACTTGATGAGTTAATAGAGGACTACTAAAAAATCAATACTGCATATTGTCCTTATTTATCAACACATTTTAACATTATATATTAGTCTCTTACGAAGAAGTGATAAATTGACTTGTAATTTAAAAACGATTATGCTATGATTTAATCATTATAAGTTTTAATAAGGAAAATAACTATGGATTCCACAAAACTAAAAGAAATTATCAAAATGGCGAATGAAGCTGTTACAGGTCTCGATGGTGACCTTAAAAAAATTGCCTTTCAAACAACATTAGATAAGTTACTAGCTCAAAACATCGAACCCGCTTTTGATGCTAGTAAAATAACACGAAAAGGGAAAGTTAGAAAAACAAAAAAATCAAAAGAATCTGGCACTAGTGCAAGAAAATCTGAAGATGATACTACGGTAAAGGAAATTCTCGGTAAAATCAATAGGACTAAGTATCATAAAATTACTTCCCTAGATAGCGCACTGGATAGAGCTCTCTACTTATTGCTGGTTGTTCGTGACGACTTAAAAATCGATGGACTAAACCCAACACAAATAGCTAATCTTCTTAGAGAGGTTTTCCGAATAAAGGCCACCAAGAATGCTGTAAGTATGGCTTTGGGTAAGGACTCAAAATATACTCATCGAACACCGGTTGTGATTAACGGAGCAAAAGCATATGTATACAAAATTATGCATGAAGGAGAAAAATATATTAAAGAAAAAATTGCGATAGATAAATAATTCTTATGAAAATTAGCGACACTTTAGATCCACATATACTCTCTCCAATTAAACTAAAGGCCTTTTGGGCACTTGATAAGATGGAGAATGAATCAAATGATCGATATACTGCAGCTAATGTAGCCTTATTTTTAGTTGAAAAACAGGATATAAATATCTCACGCCAAGCAATTCAATCTGCTCTTAAGAGCGACAAGACCGCAACTCATAGAAGTACAAAAGGGTATAAGTTAATGGAAAATGGCCGAAAACAACTCCGAGACTCAAATCAAAAACAGGAAGTCGTGATGATTGAAGCTGGAAAACCATTTTCTGCAAAGAATATTATTTTAAAAGACATATTTACTAAACTCAAAGGAGAAGTTTTAATTTGTGATCCATATATAGACATTCATACCCTCGATGTTATTTTTAAAAACTCCGACAAGAAAAGCTTTTTCAAAATTTTGACAAAAAATATTATTGATAAACCGTCTGGCACGTTCACTCGACATCTCATAGACTTACGAAGCGAGGGATACAAAGTAGAAACAGGTGTTTATTCTAGTTCAGATTTACACGACCGTTATATTATGGACGACCAAACTTTTTGGCTTTCTGGCAACAGTCTTAATCATTTGGGAAACAAGGAAAGTTTTATCGTTCGTTTAGGAGAAGATATACGCCAAGGTATGTTGGCAACTTTTAATAATAGGTGGAAAGTGGCAACAAAAATTTAAGTTATCAACACCCCTTTTCAGTAGAGGGTATCATAATATGGTATTCTTTACTGTATGGATGTAAAACAAGATTTCAAATCTATATATTTCCCTGACATAAATGACGACGAGACTTCCTCTAAGTCATTAACTCTTGCATTTTCGGATCAAGAAAAAGATATTTTTGATATTGTAAAAAACTGGTCTAGTCATCAAGTTAGAAATATTATTGGAACTCCAACCTTTTATGATTTGGAAGCTAAGGCACTTAAAGAAGGACTTCCTGTAAATCGTTATTGTATTTGGAAATTAAAAAAGGAAATTGACAGCCCTAAACAGAATAAACTATTTGACCTTGATCCTATACATACAACTTTTAAAGGTGGCAAAACACTACCCTTGCAATCATGGTACCCATATTTGGAAGGATATTCTCCTGATTTCGTCAAACATATAATTGATAATTATTTAAATAAAGACACAAAGGTCGTATATGACCCTTTTTCTGGTATAGGCACTACCCCTATTGTGGCTTCAAGTCTAGATTACACTTCATATTATTCAGAAGTTAATCCACTATTACAGATTCTAACTAAAACTAAGTCTAAAGCACGAAATTTAAAAGATAAGTCGAAAATTATCTCACTTCTTGAAGTTATAAATTTTAATCTGAAAAAAGAGATCTTAAAACAAGAAGAAGACCAAGAACTAAGAAATTCATATATAAATGTTTTCGGTCAGAGTAAGTTTTTTAACGATATTACATTTAGTTATATTTTGAAAACTAGAACTTATTTAAATTATTTATATTTAGAAAATACATTTGCATCAGAACTAGTTACTATTGCAGTCATTGGGTGTTTAGTGGAGAATTCTCTATTGGTAAGAAAGGGTGATTTGAGATTTAGAAAAGGAAAAGAACTAAAAGATTTAAGTAACATAGATTATTTTAATTCCCTCAAAGACAAATTAACTAAAATTGTTGATGATTTGAGAGTGATTGAAAATGTTCCTGCTCCAACATTAATCACCGAAGATTCAAGAACTGTTGGAAAACTACCTTTTTTGGGTATAGATGCGGTTATTACCAGTCCGCCATACTTAAATGGTACTAACTATTTTAGAAACACGAAAGTTGAACTTTGGTTTTTGGGTTACCTAAAAACCCCCTCAAATTTAAGTGATTTTAGGAAACTAGCTGTTACGGCAGGTATAAATGATGTATCTCTTGCAACAGAAAAAAATATTCAAAATACAAGACTCAAAGCATTACTTAATTTACTAGAGAAGAATGCTTACGATAAAAGAATACCGAAAATGGTTCATGATTATTTTGCGGACATGGACACTATTTTTCGTAATATAAAAAGACAGTTAAATAAAAACGCAGTTTTAGCAGTAGATCTTGGGGATTCTATTTATGGGGGTGTCCATGTAAAAACTGATGAAATTTTTGTCTCTGTGCTAGAAAATATTGGTTATATTTTTGAAAAAGAAATAGTTCTTAGAAAACGACAATCTAATAATGGACAAGAGTTAAAACAGGTATTATTAATTTTTAGAAATAAAGAAAAACCTATAAATACAAAAAAGGTTATGGATTGGAGTAAAAAATGGTCTTTATTTAAAAAGTATATGCCACACCATACAGGCGATATGGCAAAAAGAAATTGGGGTAACCAAATTCATTCCCTGTGTTCTTATCAAGGAAAACTAAAACCATCAATCGCTAATCAACTTGTTGAAATTTTTGTCCCAGACAATGGAACTATTCTTGACCTATTTGGAGGGGTCGGAACTATTCCGCTTGAAGCGGCTTTACAGAATAAAAAATCATTTTCTTTTGATATTAGTCCAACTGCTATTGCAATATCAAGAGCAAAGCTTGATATACCTTCAATGAAAAAAGTTAACCAAACTCTAAATGAATTAAGTGAATACATAGGAAAGGAAAAAATCTCTGATGCTGTTCTTGAAAGTGTTTCCGCCTTTGGAATGAACAAAACAATTAAAGATTACTTTCATCCTAAAACACTTAAGGAAATTGTATTGGCCAGAAACTTTTTTAAAGATAATGGATATGCATCAACTGAAAATGCCTTAATTATGTCAGCACTAATGCATATCTTGCACGGTAATAGACCTTATGCTTTAAGTCGTAGATCGCACGGGATAACACCCTTTGCCCCTACTGGCGAGTTTGAATATAAGAATCTTATTGAAAAACTTAAGGAAAAGATTAATCGCACTACCACCAATCTTAATAGAGAAAAATTTAAATCGGGCAAAATATATTATCAAGATGCAACAAAAACTTGGCCTAATGATGTTAAGAATTTAGATGCCGTTATCACTAGTCCACCATTTTTTGATAGTACTCGTTTTTATTCTGCAAATTGGATGCGTTTATGGTTTGCAGGATGGGATCCTGTACACTTTAAAACTGAACCTGTTAATTTTATTGACGAGTTACAAAAAAAAGATCTTTCCATATACGACAATATTTTCATGCAAGCACGTGAAAGGCTTAAAGATGGTGGTGTACTCGTATTGCATTTAGGTAAAAGTTATAAATGTGATATGGCCACATCTTTAGCAAAAAGAGCACAGAGATGGTTCAAAATTTATGATATTTTTGAAGAAAGTGTTGAGAATGGAGAATCTCATGGTATTAAAGATAAAGGATCTGTAACCACCCACCAGTATTTAATACTTACTTAGAATAACCAAGCATTCTTTTATTTTGCTTAGATAGTTTGTTTACTATGTTATTGTCCTCAAGAAGTTTTTTGAGTTCCTTAATTCGTCGTGCGATATCTGTCGCACTTCTTACATTCAACATACGTGTAAGACAAGCATTAACATCAATATCCACATTAACAACTGGTTTCTTACTGGATATTAACTCAAGATTAGAGCCGGTGATAAAAGCTAATTTTTTAAGTTCATCATTGGTATAAAATTCACTTGGCCATTTATCGCGTTTATTATCATTAGCTTCTTTTGATAGAAGTGCGGCATTGGTAGTAGTTAGAGGATAAAGCCATCTTGAAGGAAGAATGTGATCAATAGCCCAACTTTTCCTATTTTTAATACTTAATATTTTTCCAGTCTTGAAACATTTTCCATCGAAACGCTTAAACAATTCTTCAAAATTTAACTTTTCGTTTTCTCCAACCAGAAGAAGGTCGGCTATTCGTCTTTTTACTGCAGATTCGTGTAGTTGCTCCTTTGTTCTCTTTGGATTTAGATTGGTATTTATTACTGCCTTACAGCTTCTACATTCCATTTGTTTTTCTAGAGCGCCCCATGCGCTATGTCCACTAAAAGCTCTGGCGGGTAATTTTCTTCCGCAAGTATTACATTGTTTCCAATATGCATCTCTATTTTCTGTGGCAGTTGTAAAAAATGCTTTCCAAAATCTCTGTGCAGCAATAGAGTTTGCTGCAGTTATGGCATTAAGCCAAAAAGCAAACGGTAGTTTTTTACCCTCTTTATTTTTTTGCGGAAGGGCTGATGTTTTACTGTGAACAAAACCACACTCCTTACAAACCCACGATTGTGTTTCGTATGCTTCTGTTGGCGTAAGAAGTTTACTACCAACATTTACAAAATTTAATGCTGAACATCTTATACACACAAAAGAAGCTGACGCTTCGTGCACACGAATACCAGCTATCCTTGTAATATTAGTTTTATTTTTGGTTGATCGTCTTGTCATAATTATTTTATGAAAAAAGAAACATCTTTTTTGTAAATTACTGCAAATTTCTTTATTTCTGCAACATCAAGACGCCTTTCTCCGGATTCTATCTTAGATATATAAGACTGTGGCTTACCGAGCTTATCAGCCACGGCTTGCTGTGCAAGCCCAGCCTCAATACGTCCCTTTTTCAGGCGTTCTATGATTGATCTGTATTCTTTTGTATAAACTGACTTATTCACAGGCTTTGTAATAATATATCCTTTTATGGTATAATCCCAAAATAGGATTATACATCCTATCCCGAATCCCATCGCCCATTCAATTCAAAAAAAATCCCGCGCAAAACAAATTTAGGATGAGAAGCGATGGGGCTGAAATGCGAAGCATTTCAGAGACGGAGGCTGACGAGCCGAGTCGGAGTCGCGGAATTTTTCAACAGAAACATATCCGTGACGAGGGCGGACACAGAACAGCAGAAGCGGAGTCCCGACGCTCTGGTCGGGGCGGAGCGGATGCTGGGCTGTGACGGAATTCGTATCGGAGCGTACGATTCAGTTTCAAGCCGCCGCGCACGCGGGGCGTGCCACATTAGCTCTCGAAAAAAGTTCGTGCAAAAGGGATACAATTACATCACATTCAGAAACTTGGTCGGGGGTGAGCGAAGATTGATGTATTTTTTTGTATTGCGAAAAACGATACCACAGATATCATTATTCTCAATGTGTTAAGGTGTATTAGTTTCTTAGATTCTACTGGAAATCTAGGTGTACTTTTTTGAGCACTACATATCTGCGAGGAACAACCTCCCCACCTAGACACCTATACGTGAGTAGCCCTAGCGGAAATGTCCGAGGCGAATGCCGAGGATAGACTCCGTAGTCACGGACGAAATATGATAGAATGTCCGAGACACTACGCACGCGGGATATGCCACATTAGCTCTCGAAAAAAGTTCGTGCAAAAGGGATACAATTACATCATTTTGTGACCCTACAGGGAGTCGAACCCTGCTTTGAGCCTTGAGAAGGCTCCGTCCTAGCCGATAGACGATAGGGCCGTCTTAATAAGCTAATGGCTTGTCAGATATTGGCTTTTAACTTACAGATTAAAAGATAGCAATTTATAGGAAAAAATCAAAACGATTTTGTGATTCTGTTATAAGCCGAAAACTAAAAGCTGACTGACTTATTTTTTCCTTCTTTCCAAATATTCGTTTAAAATTCTTTCGTATTTTTTGGGACTGACTATTCCGTTTAATAATATCTCCTTATGATAGCCTCCGGACGCGGAAACTTCCACGACGACATTTCCATAGTTGAATATCCTGCCAACAAGACTCTGATGAGATTTTACGGTTCGGATACTGCTGATGTTATAGATATCTTCGTCAATGTTCAATATCCCCCTGCAATGCACTATCTTGTCTTCAGTGATGTAATAATTATTTGTGACCCATGATAACACCACGTAAACGGCATAATAAGTCTGAACAATAAATTTAAACAGAGACGAACCTAAAATTATGTAATTTCTTTGATATTGGATTGATTGGCCCATATCAGTGAAAAAAATAAAATATAAAAACAAATAATAAACTATCTCGACTATTAGAAGCGTGAAAACAATCCTTGTCGCAAGGAGAAAGGCGCTGTCGTGGACATGATGCAGACTTTTTTGAATTTCTTTTTCTTCCATTGGTTTGATTTTAGCAAATAAAAAATATTTTACCAAAGCTCTCGCTATTTATCTTTCCTAAAAAGCTAATAAGCTACAAGCTACTAATTATCTCTCCTCCCACTCTTTCTCCTGCCTCACCAGAAGCTTTTCTTTTGCTTCCGGATTATCCATAATTTCTTCAACGACTTTTTCCATCCTCATTGATTGCGAACCTTTTACCAGAACAACATCCTTTTCTGAAATAAAATTCTCAAGATAAGCGCCGGCTTCTTCTGAAGTTTCAAATTGAAGCACATCTTTTTCTCTCATTCCGTTTTGAAGCGCCCCTTCAGCTATGTCGCGAGAGCGGGGACCAACCACAGCAAGAAGGTGACAAGATCTTGAGGCGATAGCGCCGGCTTCTTTGTGCGCCGAAACGGAATGTTCGCCAAGCTCAAGCATATCGCCGAGCACCGCGATCTTCCTCCTCGCCCCTTCAATCATCTGCAAAGTTTTGAGCGCCTCTTCAAGCGCCACAGGCGAAGAATTATAGCTGTCGTCAATCACGATTGAATTTTTTATTCCCTTTATTATTTTCATCCTGCCCAACGGACTGGCGTGAGAGCGAAGACTTTTGGATATTTGGACTATATTAAGACCTTGCGATATCCCCACCGCGGCGGCGGCCAAAGCCGGATAAATATGATGCGCGCCCAAGACGCCCATAAGGACAACGGGGGCGCTATTGCCGCTCCATTCAACTTTAAATTGGATTCCCGTCGGAAATTTTCCTTTTTTGTCTATTCCGTAGAGGACTCGATAATTTGAAGCGAAAACATCGGAACCTCCTTCCGTCCCATAGGTAATCGTCTTGTTTGAAGATTTATTTTTAAAAGCTCTCACATCTTCATCGTCGCTGTTCAATATCAAAACACCTCTTCTTTTCAATGAGTCTATAAGAGCGCCGTCCTCTTCTATAAGCTCCTCAACCGATTCAAAAAATTCTATGTGAACCGGAGTCTTGCCGAATCTGGTAATCACCAGAATGTCCGGTTTAAGCCATTCAGACATCTTCTTTATCCCGCCGGGTCCGTCAGCGCCTACTTCCAACACCAGCCATTCCGGATAATGGCTCTTTGCGACGATGAGAATGAATCCTTTGATCAAATTTTGAAGCCAGATGAACGGATTATTCCAGCCGTTCTGGCATCCGAGAATAGTCAGAGGAACTCCTATCTGGCTATTGAAGCTTTTCTCGCTCTTTCTTACATAGAAAGAATCGGCAAGCGCCGAAAAAATCGCGTCTTTGGTGGATGTCTTGCCGACACTGCCGGTAATGGCGATGATTTTAGGCTGGTACTTTTTCAGGATTTTTCCGGCTTCCCATTGCAGCGCGGAAATAATTATTGATTTTATGGACTGTTTCATCTTTGCTTTTTTGCTACGGAATAAATTTTCGCTCCCCGCTCCGACTTTATGAACTTCTAACTGTTCAAGTTATCCATCTTACCTGTCTGGCGGAATTTCATAATAATTTATGAGAAATTTCACGGTATCCATAAACGGCGCAGTAAGCGTGTTGGAAGCGTATTGCGCCCCTTTCGGCTCCAATGTCAGAAGAAAAATCAAGAATCGCGGATTATAAGCCGGAAAATAGCCAAAAAAAGAATGCAGATACCTGTCATCATAATAACCTCCCCCGCCGGGTTTTGCAATTTGCGCCGTCCCCGTTTTCGCCGCCACGCTGTAATTCGGAATCTTAACGGTTCCCTCAAGAAGCGCGTTATCCACGACTTTCACAAGCATTCTTGTTATCTCTTCCGATGTTTCTTTCTTGATGACTCTTTTATTTTCGCCGCTCTCATATGAAATATTTTTGGATAAACCCATTTTGTAATCTATTTTTTTGACGATATGCGGAATCACGAGAGTTCCGCCGTTCGCGATCGCCGACAGTGCCCGCGCGGTGGTTATCGGCGTCATCGCTATCCCCTGGCCGAATGACGCCGTGGCATACTCAATGTCTCGCGGACTTTTAAGATTTGAAATTCTTCCGCTTGCCTCATTCGGCAAGTCAACGCCGGTTTCATTTCCCAGTTCAAAGTCAGTCATATATTTGGCAAAATTTTCTTTGCCCATTTTGCTTACCACGAACGCGACGCCTGTGTTCACCGACTTGTTGAGCACCTCCTGCATACTGATGACTCCGTTCGCCTTGCGGTCATAATTGGAAATGGTGCTGCCGTTCAGAGTGAGGGTCCCTTTGTCATTATAAGTCGTCTCGGCGGTCACGGACCCGGAGTCCAGACCTGCCGCCATCGTAAGGGCTTTTATGATTGAACCCATTTCAAAAATGCTCTCCACGACCGGATTGCTGAATATTTTTATGTCAGATTCGCTTCCGTAAACATTTGGGTCAAAAGTGGGATTGACGGCGATGCTGTAAACTTCGCCGTCTACGGGATTCATAATTATCCCGAGAGTCATTTTTGAATTCCATTTTTGAGTCGTGCTCGCCAGCTCTTTTTCAAAAAATGACTGGACATTCGGCTCAATCGCGGTGATTATGTCTCCTTCCCTCTCGCTCTCTTTGGAGACAGCCTTGTTTATATTTGAAAAAATCTCCGCGAAAAAATTGACATAGGCGTCGCTTTCGCCTCTCTTAAGCAAGTCTTCATAATACCTTTCCAGTCCGTACCTGCCGGAAAAAGAATCGCCGTCATAGCCTACAAAGCCAAGTGTGTTAGCCGCCATTTTTCCGCCAGGATAAACGCGCCACCTGTCTTTTTGGAGTTCAACTCCGGATATGCCAAGCGAATCTATCTCTTTGGCTTTTTCCTCGCCGATTCTTTTTTCCAATTCCTCATAAGGGTCGTCTTTTTTGGACGCTTTCATCAAAAATTTCGCCTCGTTAATCAGCAAAACGGCTTTCAATTTTTTGTAAACATCCTCCGGGTTCGCGAGTTTTTTCGGACTGATGGCCAAGGTAAATCCGGTCTTGATGGCGGCGGCTGAAACAACCGCGCCGTCTTTATCAGAAAAATAAATTTTCCCTCTGTCAAAAATAGCTTCTTTGGGACTCACATACTGGCGTTCGGCCTTTTCTTTGTATGTTTCTCCCTTGACTATTTGAATAACATAAAGATTGACGGCAAGCACTAAAGCGGCCGCCACGACAAGCAGAAACAATAATCGTATTCTGAATTGAAATTTTGATTTCATCTATAAATCTGCCGCATTCTTCAACGGACATGATTAAGAGAAAGATTCGCGCTAAGCGATTTTCTGTATACATATTTTTCTTTCCCCGCCTTCACGAAACCGAGCGAATACGCGTAATCAAGATTTATTTTACCGTTTAGGCTGAAATAAGACGATTCCAAATCGCTTATTCGCGAATTGACAGAAATAATTTCTTTTTCTGTTTTTTGTCGCTCCACCACATTGATTATTGCGCCGTTCACGAAATAGATATAAAAGCCGGAAAAGGCGGCGGCAAGCAGAGCTAAATACCAGAAAGCTTTTCTTTCCGAGTATTCTATGCTCATTATTTTATTTTTAATCATTTTTGTCATTTTTCGTTTTGCCCCATATCTATCTTGCTTTTTTCAAAAATTCGAAGTTTCGCGCTTCGCGCTCTCGGATTTCTCCCGAGCTCCTCCTCGCTCGCCGTGATGGGTTTTTTTGTCGTGGCAAACCCGTTTCCCGCCATCTTTTTTTCTTTAAAAAAATTCTTCACAATTCTGTCTTCCCCGCTATGAAAAGAAATGACCGCCATTTTCCCGCCTGCCACAAGCCTTTCATAACCTTTGGCGAGTCCTTCTTTCAATGCTTCAATCTCATCGTTTACCGCGATGCGGATAGCTTGAAAAGTTTTTGTGGCAAAATGTATCCTGCCTTTTCGGTATCCAATCGGCACCGCACTCTTCACAATTTCCACCAGTTCAAAGGTTTTTTCTATCGACTTAACCTGCCTTCTTTCTACAATCTTCTTGGCTATCCTCCTCGCGTATCGTTCGTCGGCGTAGCCGAACAATATGTCCGACAAAGTTTCCTCGCTCCACTCGTTTAAAATTATTCCGGCTGTTATTAATTCGCCGCTTTCCGAAGAAAATGTCATAACCAGAGGTTCATCTTTTTGAAAAGTAAAACCGCGCGATGATTCTTCTATCTGATCCGAGCTTAAGCCTAAGTCCAAAAGAATGCCGTTCACCGCTTTTATATTCAAATTATCCAAAATCTTATCAATATTTCTAAAACTGGCGGTTTGAAATGCAAAATCACAGTCCAATTTTTCAAATTTATCGGTCGCTCTTCGGACAGCTTGACTGTCTCTGTCCGTGCCGACAATTTTGACGCTTCTGCCAAAAAGTTCGCAAACTTTTTTGCTGTGCCCTCCTCCGCCCAGCGTTCCGTCAAAGAATATATCGCCGGGCTTCAAATTAAGGCCACTTATTGCTTCATTTAAAAGAACTGATTTGTGTATCGTCATAAAGAAGTTATAAAGTTTTAAAGTTTATTCCGCCTGAGGCGGATCCTCCTTCGGAGGAAAAGTCCATAAAGTGAAGATAAAATAAATTTTTATTCTAAAAATGAAATATTCTTTATTCTTCCGTAATCTTCACTTTATGGACTTTCGACTTTAGGGACTTTACGACTCCTTAAAGCACCCCAACCTGTCCGAGCTTTTCCGCCAGCGCGTCCGCTTCTTTCTCCACAACCTTTTTGTAATTCATCCATCCTTCTTCGTTCCAGATTTCTACCCTATCCTCCACTCCTATGACGGCGACTCTGCTTTTCAAGCCGGCTCTCTCTATTAGAAAGTCCGGAATGAGCATCCTTCCGATGGAATCAATCTCCACTTCCACCGCGCCTCCGAACATAAACCTGTTGAAGCTTCGGCTGTCGGCTTTAAGCATTGACGACTGGGAAAGCTTTTCGGAAATTTTATTCCACTGCCCCATCGTGAACACAAACAAACAGTTGTCCAAACCCGGCGTGATGACTATTTTCTTACCCATCTCTTTCCTGAATTTCGCCGGAAGAGAAATTCTTTTTTTGTCATCCAGCGTGTGTTTGTATTCACCTATTAGCATATTTTTTATTTCCCACTTCTTCCCACAACGATGCTACTATATACCACTTCCCCACACATATGCAAACAAAAAACTGTGGATAACTTTTAAAAGTTATCCACACCATTGAAAAAACGCCTAAAACAAAAGCCCTTAATCAGTGAATCGGTTAAGAGCTTTTTTAAAAACATGATGGTTATTCTTCAATTTTTTCCATCACTGCCATTTGTCCAAAATCCAGAATCTTTGGAAGCGCAAGAACTGTCACCAGAGAAAATATGATGACTAGTGTTATCGGGTCATACCTTGCTTTGATATAATTCAGATACAGAGATATCCCTACCATTGTGCCAAAAAACAAAAATAAACTAAACATTACTCCCCGATTCACAAAGCACCGTCCTTTCCTAATTGAAAAACTCTGCAATACTAACTGACACAAACGCTAATCCCAACAAAAAAGAAATTATTGAGAGAACTTTACTCCGAGCAAAATTAGCCAAAACAAACGCTAGAAATAAAAAGGTAACCCCCTCTGAAAAACCAATCTTTACTCGATCACCTACGTGAAGAAAAAGTAGCGTATTAAGTGTAAATGCCACTACAACCAACAAAAAAGCAACTAACCTCATTTTACCCTTAAACATAAATCACCACCTTTCCTTTCGTAAAATTTTAAAAAAGTTCAACAAAAATTCACCGTTCCCCGCAAGAGAATTTGGTTCATTTATCTGAAAAAAATAATAGTAAATAATAATCTATCTGTCAAGATCGCCCGGGTGCCTGTATCCTTGTTCCGCGTCAGTTTGATGGAAATAACCTATTCGCATAAGGTGAGAAATATCTTTGCCATTCTTGTTTGAAAAATCGCACGCGATCGCTTATCATAGACTGCTCAAGATAATCTTTTAATATTTCTATCTCCCACGTTCTTCCTTCAAGGTCGGGATGGCTTAAAAGTTTCTCAACGATGTCCATTGCGCGAGCGTATGCTCTTTCCGCCTCTTTCAGCAATCCTTTTTCTTTCAGAATAAAAATTCTGTTTACTTCACTGCCTAGATTTGCCAAATAAAAAAGAGGGGTTCGCTCCATATTTAAATAATTTTACGATTGATAATATCGCTCATTTTCTTGCGAATTTCTTCATCCTCAACTTCCATTGATCTGTTCCCCGCCAGCGGGCGGATATTGAGCGGATATTGATAAGCGAAGTGAATTCAATCCGCTCATCCCTAGGACGGTCAAGAAGTATATTAAAACCCCACACATCGGACTGAATAGATCCATTTTCCAATATCTTCATATTAGCATCCATATGATATTCCCCGCCAACAGCAATTATTTCTTTTGAAATATCCGCGACGCCTTTTATCATATCAATATAGTATTCTTTGGCTATTTCCCGCAACTCATCCAAGCTTATAGAATCGTCAACAATTCTGATAATCATAAAAATACTATATCATATTCCCGCTTTACAAATCTTATTGTTTGAATAAATATTGTCTTATTGCTTTCTCGGCTTCAATAGAGGAAAAATTTGGCATTCTCTCGCCGGCTTGTTCATAAGAAAGCTGAATAGTCTCTCGCTGACGCCGAATCCGCAGGTTGGAGGCATTCCGTATTCAAGGGCTTCCACGAATTCATAATC
>LBYO01000015.1 GCA_000996205.1 Parcubacteria group bacterium GW2011_GWA1_40_21
CCGTACGATTTTGAGTCGTATGCGTCCCGCACAAATGGTGGGCGAGGAGGGAGTTGAACCCTCACGACCTTGCGGCCAATGGATTTTGAGTCCATCGCGTCTGCCATTCCGCCACTCGCCCCCCATTTAAGCGGGATAAATCTGCCAGCTTGTCCTGAAATGAGCTCTGCTCTAATTTAGGATTCCGCCACCGCGGCAAAACTTAATTTCTTGCCCAAGAATTACGAAATGCAAAATTTATAGGTCTATTGAGCAAAAACATTAAAAAAATAAATAGCTTTTGCGACCCGAGGAACTAAATTTTTGCATTTCGTAATTCGTGGTTCTTAAACAGTTTAATCAAATTAGCTGAAAAAATCAATCAAAATTTTGGACATCGGATGTCCAAAGATTACGATTCTAAAGAAGGCTTTCGGGATCCACATTGATATTGAAATAAGGCGGGAGGTTTTTGAGCTTGCTCAAAAGCGCGGGGTCAACCCAGCCGCCTCTAGGAATTTTTATGAGAGCGTGCATACTGTATTTCCCATTTGCGTAAGGAGTGAAAGCGGGGAATATGGCGAGATGATAGGCGTCAAAATATTTTTCCAATTTATCCATTTCCTCGGCGACTTTTTTCTTCTCTCCGGAAACCGTGATTTTAATAAGATTTGAAAAGGGCGGGTATTCAAATGATTGGCGGTTGTTTATCTCATCTCTATAAAATTCGGCGAGATTGCCTTTTGTGGCATACTCTATTACTTTTTGAGAAGAATCTCTAGTTTGGATTAAAAAATTCTTGGCAGCAAATGATCTGATTTTGAGCAAAATATTCAAAACTTTTTCATTTATTCTGAAATCGGGCAAGGAAAAAAAAGAGTCAACCGAGACGACGGTGGCATTGGCTATTTTTTCGCTTAAATAAACTAAAGCCATTTCCGTGCCGAGAAGAATGCTCCCGGGCGATTCGTAGAATTTTTTGATTGTTTGGCAAGCGATTTTGTGAGTGGGAGAATTATCCGAATCAATTTTGAAAATTTTAATTTCGGGAAATTTTTCACTTAATTCTTCGTAAACTTTTTCCATACCTATCCCAAGCGCGGTCAGATTCCACCCGCCGCAGTTCGCGCATTTCTCAAGGGCGCTTCGGCGCTCCCCGCATCTGTGGCAGAGGAAAAAGTTTTCTTTGTTTGATCTGTGAAGAACTGTCGGCGCTTTGCAGAAATGGCAGAGGACTATTGTTCCGCAATCGTTGCAGAGAGTGGTCGGGGAAAGGCCTCTTCTCGCGACGAATATGAACATATGCTCGTTATTTTTTTGAGTTATTTTCACTAATTGTTCCAACTCATCGCTTATTATTCTAAACGGAAATTCTTTAGTTCCGCCCTTAATTTTTTTCATATCAACAATCTCCTGCGCCGCGGTGGAAAGCGATCTGAATTTGAGAGGGGAGAATTCTATAAACTCGCCTTGCCCGTGCCTCCAGATTGTTTCCGTTCTCAAGAGAAGGTCGCCGAAAATTAATTTCGCTCCAATCTTGTCGGACAAAATTTCACTGAATTTTCTAACATCAAGATACGGCCTGACTTGAGACTTGTAAGAGCTTGAATTTTCCTTGTCCACGATTATGGCGCCGATGTCGCCTCTCGGTATTGAAAAGTATGAACCCGTCGCGATAATCAACACGGGATGCGGTTCGCTCAAAACTTTCATCCAGTTTTCCAAAATTTCTTTTTTTGATAATCCGCTATGAAGTATGAAAGAGTATTGTTCAATTCCTTTGGACAAAATCTCAAATATCTTCTTTATGTCTTGAATCGTCGGCAGACAGAAAAAAACCGAAAACCCCTTGGCGAATTCCTCGCGGATAAAGCTCCTATAGTTCGCATACCTTTCCTCATCGTCGGCTTGCAAAACGAATTTCTCGTGGGGGCGCGGACTTTTTGCCGCGTCTATCTTCATTTTAATTTTTAATTTGTCGGCATTTAAGAGGATATTCTTTGGAATTATTGAGTTCAGCGCGCTGCCAGTTGACGCCGCAAGATAATCGGCCATTTCTTTTGACGCTTCAATGAATTTGGGAGAGGTTAATTCAAAAGATTTAATATCTTTTATTTTTCTTATCGCATAGGTGGAATCTTTGATTGACGACTTGGCTTCAGACACTTCTTGAAACGACAATACTATTGCCGGAATTGTTTTCTTTCTCAATGGGACTTTCACGATTGACCCGGCGGATACTTCACCGGCCGTGAAATAAGTCAAGGTTTCCGCGGAAATTCCTCTCGCTATTGGTATTACTTCTAATAGTTTCATTCAAAGTCATTCTCTCAAAAATCGCGCGAAGATTCAATTGGTTGCAATTTTCCATTTACGCGGTATTGTTTTGATAGAAAATAGAAATAAGCCGATTATTTAAACAGTTATTTGAAAAAAGGAGGTGTTAAGTGAATATAAAGAGTATAGAAACAACGGGACATATTTGGAGTGGAGGAAATATTGTAAGTCCTTTTGATGTTTTAAGAGAGGCGGGAGGTTGGTATGAATGTCATAAAGATACTCAAGGAATTAGGTCTGGTCCGCTTGTCGGATATGCAGAGAGGGATAAACTTGAGCGACAATTTGTCGGCGAGAAATATGCCAACTTCGCGAAGATTGAAGAAAATGTTGAAGTCGTTCAGGATTTGGCCTTATTGTTGAAAAACAAAATTCCTGACAATCTTTTAAAACTCTGCGATATTTTTTGCGGAATTCCGGAAGGGGGGAAAACGCTAGCGGCAATACTTGCTCTTATCTGCAATAAAAAGTTTAAATACCCCGAGAAAAAGATGATTCTTTCTTACAAACTAGGAGAGCGAGGGGTGTCAGCTTTTTCTTTCGGCAGACATCAGATACGATCGGGTCAAAAGGTCATTCTTGTAGAAGATGTAACTAACACTTTTTCAAGTATTGAGAAGGTGTTAATGCAAATAAGAAAGAATGTAGATTATTTTACTATTGTCGCGATAATTACTTTCTTTAACAGATCAATCGAATGGGATAATTTTTACTATTCAAAATCTGAACAGCAATGTATCCCTGTTTTTAGTTTGATTCGCAAGATAATTCAGCCATATAGCCAGGATGACCCGTTCGTAATAGATGATATTAAAAAAGGAAATGTCGTCTGGGACCCGAAAAATAATTGGAAGCGATTGGTTCATTATTAAATATCTATTGGTGGAAAATATTGAAAGGCATCTGATCCGATCAGATGCCTTTTTTTGTAACTATTTTCTAAACCTCTCTCAATACTTTTATTTTCGCGCCGAGATTATTTAACCGTTTTATTATGTCTTCATAACCGCGGTTTATGCTGTAAATATTTCTAAGAATTGACACTCCTCTCGCGCCAAGCATTCCGATAAGTATTATCGCCGCCGGTCTTAGGGCGGAGGGGCAGATTATCTCGTTCGCCCTTAGTCTGGTCGGTCCGGTGATATAGATGCGGTGCGGATCGGCGAGAAGAGTTTCAGCTCCAAGCTTATCAAGCTCGGCGTAATAGCTTGCTCTCTTTTCATACACCCAGTCGTGAATCAATGTTTTTCCTTCCGCCTGCGTGGCTATGACGGCGAAGTAGGGGAGATTATCTATGTTCAGCCCCGGATAAGGGCGGGATTCTATCTTGTCGTCAAGCGCCGTCAATTTTGAGGGATAAGTTTTTATATCAACAAGATTAGTTCTTTCATTTTCGGCTTTGTATCTCTTTATAATCTTATATTTGAAATCCATCTTCTCCAGTTTAAGAAGTTCAATTTCCAAAAAATCAATGGGGCATCGTTCTATCGTGATTGATGAGTTCGTTAAAATCGCCGCCGAAATAAAAAACATTGATTCAATCGGGTCTTCGCTCAAACAATACGATACAGGAATATCTATCTCTTCTTTTCCGTGAATAATGAGTGTCGTTGTTCCAATTCCTTCAATTTTCACTCCGAGTTTTTCCATAAAAAAACAGAGTTCTTGGACTTGATAATTGGCCGAAGCGAATTTGATTACTGTTTTTCCGGCAATCTTCGCCGCCGCCATTATTGCGTTTTCCGTCACAGTGTCGCCCGATTCGTAAAGAACGATTTCATTTGGAGTCAACTTGCCTACGCGGATTTCGTATCTATCCGTTCTCGCTTTTATGTCAACTCCCAGTTTTTCCAGAGCGAAGAAGTGAGGCCTTACAGTTCTTGAACCGAGCTTGCACCCTCCGGCTTGCGGAAGGTCAAATGATTTGAAGAGATGAATGAGAGGGCCGATCATCATTATCACGCTTCGCGTTCTTATGGCTGATTCTTTGTTTATTTTTGAAAGCGATATTTTTTTAGGCGGGACGATATGAAGATCATTTCCGTTCCATTTGGCGGAAACGCCGATGCTCTCCAAGACTTCAATTATTCTGTAAACCTCTTCAATCTTTGGAACATTCTTTAGAACCGTTTTGTTTTTATTGAGAAGGGAAGAGCATAAGAGTCCGACAGCGCCGTTTTTTGAAGTCTTTGTTTTAACAGTTCCGCTAAGCTTCGCTCCGCCCTCAATCTGGATATTTATCGCGCCGTCAGAGACGCTCACGATATCCTGATCCAAAGTGTCGCTTATTTTAGAAAGCATAACAGTGCTTAAATTCTGCTCGCCATTTTCAATCCTCGCGATGACGCTCTGCGATGTGCAAAGCTTTTCCGCGAATCGCTCTTGAGTGATGCCCCTCTCCGCCCGCAGTTTTTGGATAAGTTTCCCTATGTGCGCCAATTTTTTATTCATTAAAATATAATAGCATATATGCTATACGGCTGGAAATTGACACGAATATTTGTTCAAGTATGATGGTATTATTCCACTTGGAATTGGAATTAGTTCCTTAAAATCTTAATAAAGAAAGGGTGTTATGATATAGGTGAATACGGGATTATTTGTTAAGCGTGATGTTTTTTAAATTTAAGATAGAATTAAAAGGAGGCAGGTTATGATGGGTTTGAAAAATGATAATATGAAGTTAAAAATTCTTCTAATTCACGGTTGGAATTACGCCAACTACACATCGTCAGGATGCGTAGATGCGTGGGCGAACCGCTCATCGTTCGTAGTCGCATTGTCCAAGCATTTTGAAGTCGTCACTTTTAATCTGCCCGGATTTTGCGGAGAGAAAGACCCTGAAACTTCCTGGAATATTGACGACTTTGCGAAATTGATTCAAAAAAAAGTTCGCCAAGAAAACCCCGATTATATTCTCGGTTATTCTTTTGGCGGCGCGGTAGCTTTGCGTTTTAAGAAAATCACGGGGGATATTCATATTAAAGTTATTTTGGTTTCTCCTGCAATTATTCGGAAATATGAAAAAAAAGTTTACAGTCATGGCATATTTCAACGAATTCTTAAAACTATTCTGCCAGAAAAATCAATTTCTATTCTTCGTGATATTTATCTTATAAAAATAGTGAAAAATCCATATTACGCCGGAGCAAGCAGGGTAATGCGGGAAACATATCGCAACATCGTGTCTGTTGATCTTAGAAACGATTTATTATTCGTTACGAATTCGCTTTCTCTCATCTATGGGGAAAAAGACACGGCAACGCCCAATGAATTGGTCAGAAATGTTTTGAAAAATTCCACTGCTCATCATAATCTATATGTTATTTCCGGTGGCGGACATGATATTGCCAACACTCACACAGAAGAGTTGGTTTCTGTAATTCTTAAAATCAAGGAGGGAGATGGATATGAGAATAAATCTGAAAATCTTGGCGCGAATTTTGCCTAATGTTGAATTTTATAATTTAGGCAAAGATGAGGATTTTGAAATCTGCAACATCGCTCATCTGAACAGTTTTGACACATTTCCTTCAGGCACGAAAACTCTTTATTTTTTAATATACGAAGACAAGCCAGAAATTTTAGGATGGTACAATAAGCCATTTGACCGTTCGCAAAATTTGGAAAGACTTAAAAAAATGAATAATTTGGTTTTTGTCGCAGACTATCGGGTGTCAGATGAACAACTGTTAAATTGCAGATATGTTCGCGTTGGAGATATATATCAAGCGATAAAAATAATACGCGAATATGTTATTTCATCCGTAAACCCTAAAGTTGTTGGCGTAACGGGAAGTGTTGGAAAGACTACCGCCACATCTTTAATAGAAAGCGTCCTGTCGCGGAAATTTCATTGCGGCAGGATATATTCAAAACGGCTTACCCCGCTTACACTATCTTCTTGGCTCATAAATTTTCTTGAACCAAATCATCAGATTTTAACTCTTGAATATTCAATGTACAGAAAGGATCACATCGGTCTTCTTGCGCAGATGCTAAAGCCAAATATTGCCGTTTTCCTCAATATAGAGAGGGTGCATCTTGGCGTAGATGGCATCAATACCCTGTGTGATATTCAGGAGGCAAAATCAGTGCTGATTGATAAATCAGAAATCGGCATTTTAAACGCTGACAATCCGCTCATTCTAGATTTGAAAAGAAAAAATGATTTGATATTCTCGCGTAAAGATCCAAAAGCAGACGCTTTTATAAGGAGTGACGGAGATGTTGTGTATTTAAATTTGAATTATGTTAATCAAATAATTCCATTCAACTCTCTTTATATCAAAACAAGACTTTTCTATTATCAAGTCGCCGCCACCGGACTTGTTAGTAGCTTATTAGGAATTCCGACAAGTGATATTTATGAGACTATAACAAATTTTGTTCCTGCTGAAAATAGGATCAAATGGATCAAGGCTTTTGGAGAAGATATATTGTTTGACGGCGATGTTACAATAAGCGGTAGATTATTCGCTCTTGCAAATAATGATTACAAGACAAGTCTTTTGCTGATTCACAGTTTCGATTTCGGAGAAGAAAATGTCTCATTACAAGTTGATGATTTTAATCAAGCATTTTCCTTTTTTAATGAAGTGAGGATTCTTGATACAAATGAAAACAGGGATATAGTTTCGAAGTATTCTTTTAAGAACATTTTTTTCTTTACAAAAAGCAAATTTTTGAAGAATATATCAAATTATCAATTCAAAGTTTTTCACTTCGGCACATATTACAGAAAGCACAAAGACTTACAATATCTCTTTAATTTTTTAAGCGCTTGAGCAATCAAGCGCTTTTCTTTGTCTTGTTTCGTTTAACGAAAGCCGTTAAGCTGATAATCAAGTGAGTATTCAATGACTTTGCTTTGGTATCTATTCACGCTTCAGTCATAAGTTTGAATAACGGTTCAATTCGTGTTTTGGAAAAGTCGGGATTTAGTCAGATTGGCAAATATCAGAAATCCAGATTTGAATCAGGTAAGCACTATGACGAACTATTATTTGAGCTTGTGCGCGAAGGGATAACAATATGAAAAATTTTTTTAAAAAAATACTTCAAAACGCTGGGCTTCTCGGTTTTGTTTATAGAATCAGTTATAAGCTCGGCTTCATTAGTATGATTCCAAGCGCTTATGTTCGCTCTGTTCCTATTAACGAAAACGGAGAATCTCTCATATTGATTCAGCCGTCCGAAAAAATAGAGGTTTTTTGCCCAAACGAAAAAGAAGTGTTGGTTAGAAAAACTGTTTTAGACAAACTTGTTGCCGCGAGCTCAATGCTTCCTGACGGTTTCAAATTGAAAATCCTTTATGGTTATAGAAGTTTGCGAGTTCAAGAAAAATTTTGGAAAGAAGTATGCGCGAATATTAGGCAGAAAAATCCGGATTTAACGGAGCAGGAAGTTGAAGCAAAAGCGCGCCGATATTCGGCGGTACCAGATGGCAAAGGACCTCATCAGACTGGCGGAGCTGTGGATATTTTGATTGAGGATAGCAACGGATCATCTCTTGATTTTGGAACAGAGTATCGCGGTTATGGCGATGATGTTTTTATGCATTCAAAATACATAACTCTCAAACAAAAACTAAACAGGAAATTACTTAGAAAAATTATGCAATCAGCAGGGTTTATTTATTATCCCGGTGAATGGTGGCATTACTCTTACGGCGACCAAACTTGGGTGGCGTATACGGGCAATAAACACGCTTTGTATGATTTTCTGTAGTAAGGTAAATTAAAAATGACTCTCTTTATTTAAAATTTAAAGAGGGTCATTTTTTTGCCTTGTTTCATTTGCGGATTTATTGTATCTTCTAAAATAAAGGAAGTTTTGCGGTGAGGAAGCGGGAATATGTTAATATAACTTCAATAAAGACAAATATGTCCATATTTTCTAAAAAATTGGGAATAGATCTGGGGACGACAAGCACAATCGTGTTTTTGCCGGGCAAGGGAATAGTGCTGAATGAGCCGTCAGTCGTGGCGGTTTCGGAGCAGGACAACAAAATTCTCGCCGTCGGGCTTGAAGCGAAAGGCATGATAGGGAAGACACCGGATAACATCATCGCTTACCGGCCGATGAAGGACGGGGTCATCGCCGATTATCGGGTGACGGAAGCGATGCTCCGATATTTTATTGACAAAGCGCTCGGCAAATGGAATCTGTTCAAGCCGGAAGTGATGATCTCCGTTCCAGCCGGAGTCACCTCCACCGAAAGAAGAGCGGTGGTTGAAGCCGCCATAAAAGCGGGAGCGAAAAACGCCTATGTGGTGAAGGAGCCGATTCTAGCCGCGATAGGCGCAGGCATCCCAATATATGAAGCGGTGGGACATATGGTGGTTGACATCGGAGGAGGAACGACCGATGTGGCTGTTATATCGCTCGGCGGAATCGTGGCATCGACATCGGTGAAATGCGCCGGCAACAAAATTGATTACGCCATAGCCGATTACATAAAAAAGACTTTCAATCTGGCTGTGGGCGATCAGACCGCTGAAAACATAAAAATCAATATCGGATCGGCCGTGCCTCTTGAAGAAGAGCTTTCAATGCTGGTCAAAGGGCGCGATTTTCTATCAGGACTCCCAAGATCAACCGAGATAAAAACCAATGAAATAGTCAAAGCCATAGGCAAAGAATTGCGGGATATGATCAAGGCGATTAAAGATGTCCTGCAAGAAACTCCGCCCGAACTCGCCGCCGACATAATTGATCAAGGCATCATAATGACCGGTGGCTCATCTCAATTAAGGAATTTACCGGAACTCGTTTTCAGAAGAACGGGAGTCAAAGCAATTCTCGCTGAAAATCCTCTTTATTGTGTCGCCAAAGGCACGGGAATCGCTTTGGAACATTTGGACACTTACAAGAGAAGTATTATTGTGAAGAGATAATCGTTTCGTCGCCTAATGTTCTTGACTTTTTGAGACAATTAGTTAATTATAATTCTAGAAAGTCAAAAAGTTCGTCAATTTTAGTTTTCGAAAATTTTTTGAGAAGAGGGGTGAAAGATGAAGCTAAGTAAAGATCAATTTGTGGGAATTATTGTTTTTACCGTTTTTGCCATAATCGGCGGTTTGATTTTTATTGGCGCGATGAGTGAAAGACCTATCAAAATAGAACGCATTTGGGGGACAGTGGAGAGTGTCAATGGTAATTATCGCCAAAACAAGGATCCGCTTGATTGTCATTTAATAACGAAATTTGAAAATGGAAACATGACAATTACTACAAGTTACAGGGTCACTTATGATTCTTGGGGACCTACTGACGATGATGAGTACAATAAATGTTGGAAGATTTTACTTCTGAAACAAGGGGATCCTATATCGGCGATAAAGAAAACATGGGCAGACGACGATATAACTTACGAGTTAGCACCTTAGAGTGGACTTGCCGGATATTTACAAAAAGGGAGATCAATGTTTGGTCTTCCTTTTTTTTATTTTCCATAATTTATCAATCAACTTGGAAGCCTCGCTTCCAAGTTGGAATTTTATACTTTAATTGCTTCCATAAACAGAAACAGTGGGAATTCTTTTCTGGCTTTGTCTTCCGCTATGGCTCTCGGACCGGGTTGGCTCTTTTTGTCCGATATCCACTCTTCCAAACCGCTAACGCAAAATCTGTTTTTCTTTAGCATTTTAAAATAGACTTGAAGCGGCCGATGGAATGACACCGTGCTCTTGCTCTTATCTTTTCCCGGGTGCATTTCAATCTTTGTTTTTGATTCAGACATATATTCGTCCATTCTTCTGTATTGGATTTTGTTTTTCTCGTTAAAACCCCAACTGCTTTTTTGGAGGACTCTGAAAGACGGATGATTCATAACCAAGAAAAGTTTTCCGTCGGTTTTTAGAACACGATGACATTCGCTAAAAACACCGGAAATATTTTCAATGTTTTGGACTGCCAAAATAATCACTATTTTATCAACACTTTTATCTCCAATGAGAGACAATTGATCAGCCAGAGAGATAAAAAATTTAATTTCTTTCGGCGAATTTTCTTTGGCGATTTTAATAAGCTCTGGCGATATGTCTGTTCCAAAAACTTTCGCTCCATTTTTGAAAAATTCTCGCGAGAAAAATCCTGTGCCACAGGCCAAATCTAAAACAACCTCGCCCTTCTTTATATCCAACAGTCTCAATATATTTGGCAGAATGACATTTTTCTGATAAGTGCCATCTTTCTCTTCCAGCATTTCATCGTACCAGCTTGCGACATTTCCCCACGAAGTTTCTATTTTTTGGATTTTTTTCATATTTTTTACAAATAAACTATACCATAAATTTTAAATAACATTGTTTTGAAAAAATTTGTTTTTTTAGACATTTGTGGTATTTTATAGTAAATTATTTTAACTGGAAAGTTCTTTAAAAGGAGATTAGATATGCTTAATTTTATAAAGAAAGCCGTAAGGTTTATTGCTTCTTTTATATTTGATGTGATCAAACTATTTGTGTGGATACCCTTGTTTATTTTTGTTGCTTTCGTGAATGTTAAATTTTTCTTGAAAGAGAAAGGAGAAAATAATGGGGAATCAGCTCAAAAGAGTTCTAGTTATCAGTAATGAATTTTTTTACGCATTGGCGATCCTCTTATCAATAAAAGATCTTATTGACAAGACAATAGAAATCGTAAACCCAGGACTTCCAAGAACGGTTAAATTGTCTGAAGAAGCTTTGGGTTTGATCGAGGAACACAAGCCTGATGTAATTTTACTTGATCATTTTTTGTCCGGAACCCCGATGGATAGAATACTGGGAAAAATAAAACCGGAAGACGGGGAAGGAATAGATATTGCCCAAGAAACAAATTTTTTCTACATTGGAGAAGTTAAGCCAGATATAATCTCAATATCCACAAGGCAAAAAAGTGAGGTTGAATTATTGTATGGCAATAGAGTTAAGCATTATTGCGAAGGCGATATGTTGAAATTAAGAAAATGTTTAAAAGGAGAATGTCTTTGTTGAAATTGTGGATACCCATAGATTTGCGCGATGCAAATCTATGGGTATTTTGTTTTCTAATTTTTGTGATAAAGTTTAGATAATGGAAAGAATATATATCAAAGACATCAAAAATAAAATCGGCGAAGAAATTAAGCTGTCCGGCTGGGTGGATGTTCGCCGCGACCACGGCAAGCTTATTTTCATTGACCTGCGCGATATGTCCGGCAAAGTCCAGATGGTGGCTTTGCCTAATCACAAAGAAGCGCACAATAACGCCAGCAAGCTCCGTTCGGAATGGGTGGTGGAAATAATCGGCAAAGTCAACAAAAGGCCGGAAAAAATGATAAACAAAAACGAAGAACTGGGCGAGGTGGAGGTGGAAATAATGGAAGTAAAAATACTTAGCGAAGCTGAAATTCCGTTTGAAAAAGATGCCGTAACAAACCTTGACACGCATTTGGATAATCTTCCGCTTACCCTAAGAACGGAGAAAGCCAAAGCTGTTTTTAAAGTTCAGGCGGAAATAGTAAAAGCTTTCAGAGAATTTTTAAATCAAGAAAATTTTACGGAATTCCAATCGCCGAAATTGATAGGGGAAGACGCGGAAGGTGGCGCGAATTCGTTTGATGTGACATATTTCAAACACATTGCTCATCTAGCGCAAAGCCCTCAATTATATAAGCAAATTATGGTGGGCGTTTTTGAAAGAGTGTTTGCCGTGGGTAATGTTTACAGGGCGGAAAAACACAGCACCACCAGACATTTAAATGAATATACCAGCTTGGATATGGAGATGGGGTTTATCCAAGACCACACGGATATAATGAAGATGGAAAACCGCCTGCTTAAATTTGTGATGGGCGAGCTCACAGAAACTTGCGCGAAAGAATTTGAGCTTCTTAAAGCAAATATACCGGAAGTGCCCGAAAATATTCCGGCGATGAAATTAAGAGAAGCGCAGGAGATTATAAAAAAAGAAACTGGAGAAGATTGCGTGAAAGAACCCGACCTTGAACCGCAACACGAAAGATGGCTGTGCGAATACGCCAAAAAACAATTCGGGTCAGATTTTATTTTCATAACCCATTTTCCAATGGCGAAAAGACCTTTTTACACCCACGAAGACGAAAATGACATAGGGTACGCCAAAGGTTTTGATCTGCTTTTCAGGGGCGTAGAGATAACCACCGGCGCCCAGCGTATCCATAAATACGACGAGCTGGTGGAAGCTCTTAAGAAAAAAGGGCTCAATCCCGATAAATTCAGCTTTTATCTGCAAGCCTTCAAATGCGGTATGCCTCCGCACGGCGGATTTGGTATGGGCTTGGAACGGCTCACCGCCAAACTTCTCGGATTGGAAAATGTCAAAGAAGCGACTCTTTTTCCGAGGGATTTAAATAGGATAGATACGCTTTTGTCTACAGATAAAAACCAATAAATAAGCCAGAAATCGGCAAAATCCTTGACTTTTTATAAAGTTCCTGTACTATATAAGCAGTATTTTGAACATTTTAAATTTCGCCAAAAGCGACCGACATCTGACGGGATCAGAAAAAAGGAAGAGAAAATGTATTATCCCAGAACGGTAGTTGGAATTCTATTTCCATGCCCTAGTTGTGGGCACAGAAACAGAGTAAGTAAAAAATTAAGACAATCTGTTCAGTTGTGGTTAGAAAATAAACTGCCTTTATGTAAAAAGTGTGGTTTTGATTTAAAAAGGGCTAATTACGATTTTATCAAAAAAATGCCTCAGATAAATCGTATAGTGGAATCACTAAAATAAATTCAAGCCACAATGATAAAGGGTGATTTGTTAAAAAACAACTCACCCTTTTATTTTTGTGCTACAATTACTGAAACTATCTTATGCCTCAAATTTTGACGATAATTTTTGTTTTTTAACAATGAAAAAAGATAATTTCAAAAAAGGGGAAATAATAATTTACAAAACTTCAAAAAATGAGGTTGATTTAAAAGTGCGTTTGGAAGATGAGACAGTTTGGCTTGATGCTCATCAGATAAGCAATCTGTTTGATGTAAATAGGCCTGCGATAGTGAAGCATATTCAAAATATTTATAAAACAGGGGAGTTAATTGAAAAGGCAACCTGTTCCATTTTGGAACAGGTTGCCGCCGATGGAAAAATTAGGAGAATGAATATTTATAATTTGGATATGATTATTTCTGTCGGCTACAGAGTTATTTGGGCGACTAAAACATTGAAAGACCATTTGATTAAAGGTTATACAGTAAACGAAAAAAGATTATTGGAAGCTCGCGAAAAATTCAACGAATTGCAAATGGCTATCTCTTTTTTGCAAGAAAAATCCAAGAAGGAATTGTTGAGCGGACAAGCAGGGGAGATTTTAAACTTGCTTTCCGATTACGCCAAAACACTGACTATCCTTGAACAATACGATAAAGGACAGCTCAAAGAATCAAAAGGCGGGAAAACAAAATTTATTTTGGAATACGGCGCTTGTTTGAAAATAATAGCTGAATTAAAAAAAGAATTGGTCATGAAAAAAGAAGCAAGTGACTTGTTTGGAAATGAGAGAGACGGAAGTTTTGAGGGTATTATTAAAGGTCTTTACCAGTCATTTGGCGGAAAAGAACTGTATCCATCAATAGAAGACAAGGCATCTCATCTTCTTTATTTCATCATCAAAGATCATCCATTTTCTGACGGAAACAAACGCTCCGCCGCTTTTTTGTTTGTGTACTTCTTGGACAAAACAAATTTTCTTTTCAAAAAATCCGGCGAAAGAAAGATAAACGACAACGCTCTTGTAGCCTTGGCGCTTCTTGTCGCCGAAAGCGATCCGAAAGAAAAAGAAACAATGGTAAAAATTGTTAAGAATCTTTTGGCGGAGTAAGACAAAACAATGACCACCTCATTCAAAATAAAAACTGAAACATTTGAAGGGCCGCTTGATTTACTTCTTAATTTGATAGAGAAGAGGAAATTGTTTATAAACGACATTTCTATTTCTAAAGTGGCGGATGATTACATCGCGTATATAAAAAACTTGAATAAATTTCCGATAGGGGAGAGCGCGAATTTTATTCTTATCGCCTCAACTCTGCTTCTTATAAAATCAATCTCTCTTTTGCCGAATCTTCATCTTTCAGAAGAAGAGGAGCATGATATCAAAGACCTTGAAGCCCGTCTCAAACTTTATCAAAAAATAAAGGAATTGAGTTTTGGAATCAAAAAAATTTTTGGCCACAATATCATCTTTTCTCCTCTGGCAAGAAAAATAAATCCTGTATTTTCACCGGATGAAAGCATTACTCTTTCAAATCTGCTTAATTCGGCGCGCGATGTTATAAGAAATATTCCGAAGAGTGAAAATCTTCCCAAAGCGGTCGTCAAAAAAATCATAAGCCTGGAAGATGTCATTGAAAATCTTACCGAAAGAATCAAGACGGGCTTGAGTATGAATTTCAAGGATTTTGCGCAAATTGGAAAAGAAGATAAAATTAATATCATTGTGAGCTTTTTAGCAATGCTTGAGCTCGTGAAGCAAGGGGTGATTGAAGTGATTCAAGAAAATCAGTTTGATGATATTAAAATGCAGACGCAGGAAATGACCACGCCAAGATATGCTTAATTATTTTGAATAATTTCAATATGGAATATAATTAATTATAAATATGGCAACATTAAATAGACAATTTGACAGGGGTGTGATTAATGAATTAAAAAACGACACTCAAGCTCTTCTGTCTTTTTTGCAAGATCAAAATGACGGCACGATTGTTTATGTGCTAGAAAAGTTAGGGAGATTAGAAAATGGATATAGCAAACAGCCATTACTGAATTTATTAGACAATAACAACGAAACAATTAGATCACTTGCTATAAAAAATCTTGCAAAAATTGGTGATGTTTCTTTGCTAGACACTTTCGTAAATTTCGCCAAACAAGACGAAAGCACTGAAGTCAGACGTGAATCTGTTTCCGCTATTGGAAGATTAAGAAATGAAAAGACGATTCCGATTCTTATAAAATTGTTATCAGACAATGATCCAAAAGTTGTAATGCAAGCAATAAGAGGATTACTTGTTTTTTCAAGTAATAATCAAGTAAAAAAAGAATTATCAAAACTACTCAATCACCCAAATGAGTTAATTAAAGAAGTTATCGGTAAAGAAATAAACGGAGTAAGTTATGGTTCGAAAGATAACGGAAAACAGGATGAATTTCCGGCCCATCTTAAAAATACAATTGTTCAGGGCGATGTCTTGGAAACATTAAAATATGTTCCGGATGAATCTATCCACATGACTTTCACTTCGCCGCCTTATTATAATGCTAGAGATTATTCAATTTATCAGAGCTACGATGAATATTTGAAATTTTTAGAAAAAGTTTTTAAGGAAGTTCATCGAGTTACGAAAGAAGGAAGGTTTTTTGTACTTAATACATCACCGATTATTATTCCAAGAATAAGCAGAGCTCATGCCAGTAAAAGATATCCTATTCCTTATGATATTCATCCGCTATTAGTGAAAATGGGCTGGGAATTTATTGATGATATTGTATGGGTAAAACCGGAGGCAAGCGTAAAGAATAGAAATGCAGGTTTTTTACAACACAGAAAACCATTAGGTTATAAACCCAATGCTATCTCAGAAATGATAATGGTCTACAGAAAAAAAACGGATAAATTGATTGATTGGAATATAAGCCAATACAATTGGGATAAAGTAAAAAAAAGTAAAGTTGAGGATAAATACGAAACAACAAATATTTGGCGTATTTCTCCCTCGTTTGATAGAGTGCATAGTGCGGTTTTCCCGATAGAGTTGTGCAATAAAGTAATTAAATATTATTCATTTGTGGATGATTTAATTTTTGACCCATTCGCTGGAAGCGGAACATTAGGCTTAGCAGCAATCAATTTAAATAGGCATTTCTTTTTAACGGAAAAAGAATCGAAATATATTAGCAGGATGAAAGAGGATTTGATCAGAAACAGCAACTTGTTTGATAAAAAAAATAATCAGCCAAATTTTATAGATATTAAAAATTTCATATCATTAAATAATAGAAAAATATGACAATAACGGAACAAGTCGCGAAAAACATAATAAGAAAATTACTCAAAGGAGAGGATTATAGAATTGAAGTTGTAACACTTATTAACGCAGAATTTTTACAATTTGCCGTTGATTTCTTTAAGAAAATTGTTGATGCAAAACTTAAAAACAAAGGCGTAACAGCAGATTGGTATAAAAAAGAATTTCTCAATCCCAATTTATCGGCTCGCGACATTGCAATCAATTCGGGATTAAACGAAAAGACAATCCACAACATGTTTAATTCTTCAACAAAGGAAATTGTTATTGATGCTTCAAATGAACATTACGACACTCTTTATGAAGCGATAAAAAATCTTGTGGACACAGAACACGACCTTGATCTCACTTTAACTGTTAAATTTAAAGGAGTGAGTGTTGATCTAAATGTTAGCGAAAGTCTAATCGTAATAAATACTTTGGCAGTAAAAAGATCTGCATTAAGAGGTGGTTTGTGGAGTACTGCTGGCAAAAGAGTTGAAAAACCTTTAATGCAAACTCTTTGCAAATTATACGGCGTCTCTGAAAGTAATTATTCTTTAAAAATAAAAGGCAAAGAAATTGAAAAAGATGATTTTGAAAGAGAAATTGATTTTTATTTAATTGAAGGTAAGAATCAATACAAATGCGAGATCAAACTAATGGGGCGAGGTAACCCTGAAAGCGCAGATGCGGTTATAGCGCGAGACAGTAAGGTATTTGTGGCAGATAAGCTTTCAGACACAAATAAAAAACAATTAACCAGTCGAAAAGTCGAATGGGTTGAATTGAGAAGTGATGGCGGCTTTGAGAGATTTGATATTGTTTTAAAAAATTTGAAAATTCCACATACAAAATTGTCGCATAATGTTGATAAAGAATTAGAAATCATATTTAAAGAAATTTTTTGATTATAATAATGGAACAAGACAAAACAACACTTTCGCTAGACGCTCAAATTGAAGGGATACTTTTCTGGAAAGGGGAGCCTGTGCGGGTGAAAAAACTTGCTCAAATTTTAAACGCGACGGAAAATGATATTTTGTCGTCTCTTGAAATCCTAAAACAAAAACTTGAAGGAAGGGGAATGATTATCGTCTTCAAAGAAGACGAAGTAATGCTCGGAACGACGCCTCAAATGTCCGCGATTTTGGAAACTTTGACCAAAGAAGAGCTTGTGAAAGATTTGGGCAAGGCTGGACTGGAAACGATATCAATTATTCTTTATAAAGGACCTATTTCGCGGGCTGAAATTGATTATATAAGAGGCGTGCAGTCTAATTTTATTTTGAGAAATCTTCTTGTGCGCGGCCTTATAGAAAAAGTGGTCAAACCAATACGAAAAAGTCAAAAATGAATTTGAAAAAATAAACGAGCAAGCTTCCAAAGAAGAAGACGCTCTAAACAACACCTCAAACGACCTTGACGATGAGCCTCAAAAAATAGAAAATACAGATAATGGAAACAGAAATGAATCATCCGACGCAAGAGTCTAGCCCGCCGTCTTCAAGCTTGAAGACGCGTTTTATCGCAACACTCTTATTCTTAATTCCGATCATTGTTATTCTGTTAACTTACCCAACGGCTAATGAATGGAGGAAAAACGCCACTGACTCGACGGTAAAAATTGAAAAACCGTTCCCCGAAACAAACATTCTGGCAAAAGCCGCTTATGTATGGGATGTTGAAAATCAAAAAATAATTTACGCGAAAAACGAGAAGGAGCCACTGCCCCTAGCATCGCTTGCAAAAGTAATGACGGCGCTTGTGGCTTGGGAAGACAAAGGAGGTGAAGAGAAAATCAAAATTACTTCCGATTCCATAAGACAAGAGGGCGATAGCGGGCTTAAGAATGAAGAAAAATGGAAACTTAAAGACTTGATTGACTTCAGTTTAGTAACATCGTCAAACGACGGCATATACGCGGTCGCGAGCGCGATTGAAAGCGTTAGGTCCGGCTCAACGACAACGGAGATGACCTGTGGGCGAGAAAATGAACCGGACGCCGAATCGTCTCGCGAAAACTTCATGGATTTGATGAACAAAAAGGCGAAAGAAATTTCGCTTAATCAGACTTTTTATTTAAATGAAACCGGATTGGATTCGTCTGATAATGTAAGCGGGGGATACGGATCAGCAGAAGATATGGCGAAATTATTCGCTTATATAATCAAAAACAACCCTGAGGTTCTTGAAGCGACGGCTTATGATGAGATCAAATTGGTATCTCTTGACGATATAGATCACAAAGCCAAAAATACTAATGAAATCACGGGAGCAATTCCCAATTTAATCGCCTCAAAAACAGGATACACGGGTATTTCCGGCGGAAATTTGATCGTGGCTTTTGATCTTGGACTTATGAGACCGATTATTATTTCAGTTCTGGGATCAACAATAGATGGCAGATTTGAAGATATGGAAAAACTTATAGACGCGACTGTGAATTATTTGACTGATAAAAATACTGAGAATTAAAATGCGCATTTGACTTTTATGTTGCAAGGAATAATCTTTAATAAGATATTAAAATTGAACTTTTTAAAGAAAGGAAATAATGTATGAAAAAGCTGGAAGAATTGCTAAATGATGTCCCGATTGCGGAGATAATAGGTTCTGACGAAATTTCAGTCTCATCACTTTGTTTGGATTCCAGAAAATGCCAACCGTCTTCAGTTTTTGCGGCTGTGAGAGGCGGATCTTCTGACGGGCATAATTTTATCAAAGAAGCGATTGAAAAAGGAGCGAATGCGATAATTTGCGAGGAATTTCCAAGCTTGCTTGCGGGAGGAGTAACTTATGTGAAAGTTTATGACACTCAAGCCGCGATTCCCAAAATAGCCAAAGCATTTTTTGGCGACCCGTCTTCGCGATTGAAACTTGTCGGAGTGACGGGAACGAACGGCAAGACTACCACGACCACTCTTCTGTATTGCTTATTCAAAAAGCTAGGTTTCAAGGTTGGCTTGATTTCAACAGTGAAGAATATGGTAGACGATAAAGAGTTTTCTACGAACAACACCACGCCGGACGCGATAACATTAAATGAGTTGTTGAACGATATGGTTCAAGCCGGATGCTCATATTGCTTTATGGAAGTTAGCTCGCATTCGGTGGTGCAACACAGGATAGACGGACTGAAATTCGCCGGAGCGATATTCACCAATATTACTCACGACCATCTGGATTATCACGGATCGTTTGAGGAGTATATGAAAGCCAAGCAAGGGTTTTTGGAAATGCTGGAGAATGACGCTTTCGTATTGAGCAATCTTGACGATGAAAATGCGAAAGTGATGGATAGAAATTCCAAAGCCGCCAAAAAGTATTTTTCTCTAAAATCACCGGCTGATTTCAGCGCTAAAATCGTTGGGAACGGATTTGACGGACTATTGCTTGACATTGGTGGCTATCGAGTCAGGACAAAACTTATCGGCAGTTTCAATGCTTATAATTTTTTGGGCATCTACGGCGCTTCTGTTCTGTTGGATCAAAAAAGGTCTCGGGTTTTAGAAATATTGAGCAATCTTGATCCGGTGAAAGGAAGATTTGAGCATTTCAAATCAAAGAAAGGAGTCATCGGAATTGTTGATTACGCTCACACGCCGGACGCAGTGGAAAATGTATTGAAAACCGTCCGCGACATAAAAGGCGATAGGGGAAAGGTGATAACTGTAATCGGCTGCGGTGGCGACAGAGACGCGACAAAAAGGCCAATAATGGCGGAAATAGCAGCTATGTTTAGCGACAGGCTTATTATCACTTCTGATAATCCTCGTTCAGAAGACCCGGTTATTATAATTGAGCAGATGAAAAAAGGACTTGATAATGAAGCAGAAAAAAAGACTTTAACGATTGCGGACAGAAGGGAAGCGATAAGAGAAGCTTGCTCGCTTGCTGTGCCCGGCGACATTATTCTCTTGGCCGGCAAAGGCCACGAAACATACCAAGAAATAGAAGGCGCAAAAAATCATTTTGATGATATAGAAGAATTGCGTTTTCTCCTTCAGCTTCAGTAAAATTATTTTACCAAACCCCGATTAGTTTTTAAAGACTAATCGGGGTTTATTAAATTAACTGAATTATAACATAACCCCAAATTATGAAATGCAAAAATTCAGGTCTGGTTGAGCAAAAACATTTAAAAACAAATAGCTTTTGCGACCCGAGGACCTGAATTTTTGCATTTCGTAATTTGGGAAATATAAACTAAAACGAGGCGATAAGCATAAGAGCCGCGCCGATTAAGGCTAAATTTTTGAAGAAATGCGTCATATCGGTCATTTTTGCCATCGGGTCGGAATTTTTCCAGTAAGAATGAATTAGAAAAGAAACCGGCAATAGGAAAGCTATTATAAGTATTAGCGAAATGACGGGATGAATGCCGAAAATTATTCCAACCCCTCCCAAAAAAATCAAAACACCGGAAAAATAAACCGCCATGCTCGGCATAGGAATTTTTTTGGAAGCGGCATAGCCGGCAAGCATTTTATGGTTGCCGAAATGATTCAGTCCCATCATCACGAAATAACCGCCGAACATAATCCGACCGATAAGGAAAATAATTGCTGATGTTGTCATAATGTTTTAAAAATTTATTATTAAAAGCTAAATGCGTTTGGCATTTGATATAATAACACATAATGACAATATGATAATAAATGTCATCAAAGTCCTTTTTCCTTCGGCGCTGGCTTTCTTTATCGGCCTTCTGATAACGCCGATTCTCACTAAGTATTTTTATAAATACAAAATGTGGAAGAAGTCATCACGGAGCATGTCTCAAACTTCCGCGGATTTTGTGAAAATACATAACGAAAAAGGGGAACTGAATACCCCCAGAGTCGGTGGAATTATCATTTGGCTCAGCGTCTTCCTCACGATTTTCGTCATTTATCTCGTTTCCGTTTTTTTCCCTTCACAGCTTACGGGGAAGATGTCTTTCTTGAGCCGGGGGCAGACAATCGTTCCTTTGTTCGCTCTTTTGGCGGCATCGCTTTTGGGGCTGGTTGACGATTTTTTTCAAATTATAGGCAAGGGCGGATACGCCGGAGACGCTATCGCTTATCGGAAAATAAAAATTGCGGCAGTCGTCATAATCGGAGCACTCATAGGGTCATGGTTCTTCTACAAACTGGGAGTTTCTTCAATATCAATTCCTTTTCTAGGGGCGATTGACATCGGATTTTTATTCATACCGTTTTTCATAATCGTTATGCTCTCCGTTTTCTCAAGCAGTGTCGTGGACGGGATTGACGGACTCGCTGGCGGGCTTATGGCGGAAGTTTTCGCCGCTTACGCGACAATAGCTTTTTTCCACAATCAAATAGACTTGGCGGCCTTTTGCGCCGTGCTTGCCGGAGGAATACTGGCATTTCTTTGGTTTAATGTTCCGCCGGCCAGATTTTATATGGGAGAGACTGGCATTCTCGGCCTCACCATCACTCTTTCAGTCGTCGCGTTTCTCACTGATTCCGTTGTCGTATTGCCCATTATCGCTTTTCCACTCGTCATAACTTCTTTTTCGGTTATCGCGCAAATGTTTTCCAAAAAATTTCGCAACGGGAAAAAAATATTAATTGTCGCGCCGATACACCACCACTTTGAAGCTAAAGGGTGGTCTCGTTCCAAAATCACAATGAGATATTGGATAATCGGGGTCGTATTCGCCGTTCTCGGAATAATTTTAGCTCTTGTCGGTCGATAAATTTAATTTATAAAAAACAGTTTTTTAAGACCAGCGAATTTTCAAATGAAAAGCAAAAAAGTTGATAGAATATTTTTAGCGACGGTCATTTTTTTAACCATTCTCGGTTTTTCTGTTTTTGCTTCCGCGTCTCTCAGCCTTTTGGCGAGAGACGGCGCGAGATTCTCCAACATCGCCTTTAACCAGACTTTCTTCGGATTATTTCTCGGTTCCGTAGCCTGCCTGATCTTGTCAAAAATCCATTACAGGGTATGGAGAAAATATGCGTTGCTTATATTTATCACCGGAATCGTTTTGACGCTTTTGGTTTTCGCGCCGAAATTAGGGTTCGCGCACAACGGAGCCAAAAGATGGCTTTCAATAGGCGGGATTTCATTCCAGCCCGCCGAGTTTTTGAAAATAGCTTTCGTGATATATTTCGCGGCGTGGCTGTCGGGCGTAAAAGAAAAAACAGCCACTTTCAGATACGGTCTTCTGCCATTCCTCATACTTATCGGTATCGTTGGCGCGATAATGCTCAAACAGCCTGATACTGACGGACTTGTCGTGATAGCAATGGCCGGATTGGGAATATTCGTGACAGCGGGAGCAAGATGGAGAGATATAATCATCCTGATTCTTGCTCTGCTTATGGCGATAACGGCCACGGCGTATTTTCGGCCTTATGTGATGGACAGATTTATGACCTTTTTCAATCCGGCGGCCAATTCCAGAGATGCCGGTTATCAAATCCAGCAATCTCTCATAGCGATAGGTTCGGGCGAAATGTTCGGAAGAGGTTTCGGCCAAAGCATACAAAAATTCAAATTTCTGCCTGAGTCTATGGGGGATTCCATATTCGCCGTCGCGGCCGAGGAGTTCGGCTTTGTCGGAAGTTTTTTTGTGATTCTTGTCTTTGTCTTTTTTGTTTTTCGTGGCTTTAAAATAGCTCTCAAATCTCCGGATATGTTCGGTGGACTTTTGGTAGTTGGAATTGTTATACTTGTCATATCTCAGTCATTTATAAACATAGCTTCAATGCTCGGTGTCATACCTTTGTCCGGACTGCCTCTTATTTTTTTCAGCCAAGGCGGGACATCTATGTTTTTCACATTAGCCGAGATGGGAATAATTTTAAATGTGTCCAAGTATAGAAAATCGGCATAAAAATGGAAAGCGGCTGAAGAACTTTGCCACTTGAATCGCGAAACTTCATTATGCGTGTTCCGCGAATAATGAAGTTTTGTGATTCGCAAATTTATAAATTTTTTTTCGATTAAACATAATTCAAATGAAAATATTGCTAACAGGAGGAGGTTCAGGCGGTCATTTCTATCCGATAATCGCGGTTGCGGAAGAGATTAATCGCATTGTAAAAGACGAGAAGCTTATCGCGCCTCAACTTTTCTTTATGTCCGATTATCCGTACGACAAAGGAGCGCTTATTGAAAATAATATCACATTTGTGAAAAGCCGAGCGGGAAAAATGCGAAAATATTTTTCAATATTAAATGTCATTGACGCGATCAGAACCTTAATCGGAGTTGTTTCGGCTCTGATAAAAGTCTACCGAATATACCCGGATGTCATCTTCAGCAAAGGCGCTTACGCGAGCTTTCCGGTACTTGTCGCCGCGAAGTTTTTCAGGATTCCGGTGGTGATTCACGAGTCAGACAGCGTGCCCGGGAGAGTCAACGAATGGGCCGGGAAATTCGCCGAAAAAATCGCGGTGTCTTATCCCGATGCCGTAAAATTTTTTGACCCCGCAAAAACAGCTTTTACCGGAAACCCGATAAGAAAAGAAATATTGAATCCGATAACAAGCGGCGCTCATGAATTTTTAAAACTTGAAACCAATCTTCCAGTCATTCTTATATTAGGAGGTTCTCTCGGCGCGCAAATCATAAATGACGCGATAGTGGAGGCTCTGCCGGCCCTTGTGGAAAATTATCAAATAATTCACCAGACCGGGAAAAACAACATAAAAGGCGCTTTGCAAATGGCCGATATTGTTTTAGCCGGGAATCCGAAAGGAAGCCGATATAAGCCTTTTGATTATCTTAACAATCTAGCAATGAGTATGTCGGCTGGCGTCGCCGATTTGGTAATCTCAAGGGCGGGATCGGCAATTTTTGAAATAGCGGCGTGGGGAATTCCTTCAATCATTATTCCCATAACCAATTCGGTTTCAAACCATCAAAGGATGAATGCCTACAGCTACGCGAGAAGCGGCGCCGCGATCGTAATTGAAGAATCCAACTTGAGCGACAATATACTTGTTTCGGAGGCGAACAGAATAATAAGAAACAAAACGGAAAGCGACAGGATGAGAAAAAACGCCAAAGAATTCGCCAAAATTGACGCGGCGGAAAAAATAGCCAGAGAAATAATACACATAGCGCTTAAGCACGAAAGATGAAAACACCGGACGCAAACAAAAAAACAATCGTTCGTTTCGCTCCGAGTCCCACCGGAGCGCTTCACTTGGGTGGCGCTCGCACCGCGCTTTTCAATTATCTTTTTGCCAGACAAAATAAAGGCAAGTTTATTTTGAGAATTGAAGACACCGACAAGGAGCGCTCAAAGAAAGAGCACGAAGAAGACATCGTGAACGGCCTGAAGTGGCTGGGTTTTGATTTCGACGAATTTTACAGGCAGTCCGAAAGGGAAGACATTTACAAAAAATATCTTAAAAAGCTCATTGGCGAAGGCAAGGCGTATGTTTCAAAAGAATCCGGCGCTCTGGAGGCTGGAGAGAGAAGCGAAGTCATAAGATTCAAAAATCCCAATAAAAAAATTTCGTTCAGCGATATGATAAGAGGAGAAATTGAATTTGACACAACAGAGCTCAAAGATTTTGTCATCGCTAAAAGTCTTGAAGAACCTTTGTTCCATCTCGCGGTGGTTGTTGACGATTTTGAAATGGAAATTACTCATATCATAAGGGGCGAAGACCATATTTCCAACACCCCGCGCCAAATACTCATTCAAGAGGCCATCGGCGCTCCGAAGCCTTTTTACGCCCATTTGCCGCTAATTCTTGACAGTGACCGGGCCAAGTTGTCAAAGAGAAAGCACGGGGAAAAAGTTTCTCTTTCGCATTACATAAAACAGGACTACCTGCCTCAAGCCGTCTCCAATTTCATGGCTCTTCTCGGCTGGAATCCGGGCACGAACCAGGAAATTTTCACATTAGACGAGTTGATTGAAAAATTCAACATAAAAAAAATACAAAAAGGCGGCGCGATCTTCAATGAAGAGAAAATGAAATGGGTGAACAAAGAGCACCTCAAACTTCTTCCACCTGACCAAATCGCGGATGAAATCTATAAAATTGCGAGAAATCATTACGACACGGATATATCATATGTTAAAAAATTATATCCTTTGATTCTGGACAGGATAAATTCATTCGGCGATGTGAACGGCATAATAGAAGCGGGAGAAATAGACTTCTTTTTCAAAAGACCGGATTACGAAAAAGATTCGTTGAAATGGAAAGGTGATTCCGACATTATGATGACAAAAACGCACTTGGAACATGCCCGATTATCACTTGAAAATATTTCGGAAGAACAATTCACAATTGACAACATAAAGAATGTGTTGTTCGGATATGCCGAAAAAATGGGGAAGGGGAGCGTCCTTTGGCCGATCAGATTCGCTCTTTCCGGCAGAGAAAAGTCGCCGGACCCGTTCGCCATAATGTCCGCGCTCGGGAAAAAGGAAACGATAGAGAGGATAAAAATCGCGGAGCAAAAAATAAAATGAAAATGAAATTTTTATGGGCGTTTAAAATAATTTTCTTGTTGTTTCTGGTCGGGGCGATAACATTTTTCAATGGAAAATCAATCGGAAACGCGGCGACCATAGATGAGTTGAAGGTTAAAATAAACGATAAGAATAAGCAGAAGCAAGAAATAGAGAAAGAAATCGCCGAATACGAACAAAAAGCCGCTGAAGCCGGAAAAAGCGCGAAAACACTTCAGGGCGCGATAAATACTTTAAACCTCACAACAAAGAAGCTTGAGACTGACATTAAAGCGACCGAGAACAGGATAGGAATTACGAATTTAAGCATTGAGAAGCTGGAAATAGAAACAAAGAACGTTGAAAAAAAAATAAAAAACGACATTGACGCGATATCTTCCGCGTTTAGAAAAATCAATGTCGCCGAGGGGTCTTCGCTCGTGGAAACACTCTTGACTTACGATAATGTTTCCACGCTCTGGGATGAAGTGGAGACGCTTCTAAGATTTCAAATCGGACTCAAAAAAAATATTGACGAACTTAGAGTTTTAAAAGATGAACTGCGAGCGACCAAATCCGAAAAAGAGAGGAATAAGAAAGAACTGCTAGTTATAAAATCGGAGCTTAAAGACCAGCAAGAACTTATTGAGGACAATAAAAACGAGAAAAGCCAGCTTTTGACGGCAACAAAAAACAATGAGTCAAATTACAAAAAAATTTTGGCCGAAAAAATAGCTTTAAGCGAAGCTTTTGAGAAGGAATTGCTTGAGTTTGAATCACAGCTGAAAATCGCCATTGACCCCGACAGCTTTCCGAAGGCGGAAGCGGGCATTTTATCTTGGCCTCTGGATAAAATATTCGTCACTCAATATTTCGGCTATACGGATTTTGCCGTGAAAAAAAACGCTTACAACGGCAAAGGGCACAATGGCGTTGATTTTCGGGCGGCTCCGGGGACAAGAATCAAAGCGGCGCTGGACGGCGTGGTGATGGGAACGGGCGATACGGATAAAGTTTGCAAAGGAGCATCCTTCGGCAAATGGGTCTTTATAAGGCACAATAACGGTCTGTCCACGATATACGCGCACCTTTCGCTTATAAAAGCCGTTGAAGGCCAGAAGATTAAAACCGGCGATGTGATAGGCTATTCCGGAAATACCGGATATTCCACCGGTCCGCATCTTCATTTTAGCGTGTACGCGAGCCAGGGAGTTCAAATAATGGACAGACAAAGCGCGGTGTGTGGCGGGATATATCGTATGCCTATCGCCGACCTTAAAGCGTATCTTGATCCTATGCCGTACCTTTAAAAAAGGATTGCGAAATGTTAGAATTTAAGCAATAAAAAATGCAAAATATATTTCACCCAGATTCAGATAAAAATAAAAACAGGGGGTTCATCAAAACAGCGCTTATGGTAATAGTCGCGGTTGTCACGATCAGTTTTTTTGTTGATATAAAGTCCATAGTAGATTCAAAATTTGATTCAGCGCGCCTGAAAAATAATTTTCAATATATGAAAACGGTGTCGGTCTCCGTTTGGAAGGGATATATCTCGGAGTCGGCTCATAATGTCTGGAATAAAATTTTCAAAAAACAAAATACGCAGGAAGGGAATAATTGAAAAAGAATAACACTAATAATAATACATAGTATGTCGCAAAAGATATATTGTGCGACACGCCTATTATATCTTAAAACTGCTAAATAAGGACTTCCCCTCTGATGAGGCTATCTTGGAATAATTTCTTCTTTTGTTTATTGATTTATTTAAGGAAACTATTTCTTCTGAGCAATAACTTGTATCCAAGTTGCTCTCCCTGAATCGGTAGTAGTCTCGTATATCACATCAAGTCCTGACTCTTTCATATATTGTTTAATCTCTTTGAGAGTAAAAAAGCTAAAGAACCTCTCATATCGGTATCCGTAGTCTTCTTCTACTGACACTTCTTCCTCTGCCCTGCCCGGCTTTTTTGCTTTGACGGCTATATAAAAATAACCGCCTCGCTTGAGTTTTTTCGCAAGTTTTTTAATTATTTCTTTTGCATTCACCTTGGGAATATGAAGCGGGACAGCCTGCATAAAAATAGCGTCAAATATATAGTTGAGAGTATCGGCATTTGCCATATCTTTAACTAAAAATTCACCATTCGGAACTTCACATTTTGCAATTTCTACCATTTTTTCCGAGAAATCCATCCCGACGACATTTAATCCGTTTTCAATTAAATATTTTGATTTAATGCCCCCGGCGCATCCGACATCCAGCACAAGATCGTCCTTATTCAGAAAAGAAATAAATTTATCCGTTCCTTCTATCCACCAGTCATCTTTTTTATGGTCACTGTGCCAATCCTCGGCGATTTTGTTATATGTTTCTTTTAAATTCATTTTTTAAGTTTATCCTAATCATTCCGTCTTTTCAATTTTTTATGAATGGCATTGATGATTAACTCCTCTCTCCTGTCAATTTTTTGTCATAACATAATAATAAATGTCTTTGAATTACGAAACTATCATATTGCCACATTGTCATTGCGAGCAAAGCGAAGCAATCCATAATTACGCGTGGTAAATTCCGGATTGCCACGCCGGAGTACCGGCTCGCAATGACGGAAAACGAGGGTTTCGTAATTCACAATAAATGTGTATCTTATTTAGGCGATAGCAGAATTAAGATACACATTTATTTTTTTGTTTTACTTGAAAATATATACAAAAATCCCGCTTCTTAATTGAAGCGGGATTTTTGTATTGAAACAGAATTATTTTCTATTCCGTTAGATTTTTTATCCGTTAATAAGACTGTCTGCCGTTTTGGCATACTTCTTCCAGCATTTGGATGACGAATTCCAAGGTTTTGTTCCTTCCCTGTCATAAAGCGCTTTGGCGTAAGCCATATTGCCTTCAGTGGTATGCAAGTCGTAGCCAAGCTTTTCAGCTGATTTCAGATGATAATATTTATTTATCTGCATCACGCCGACATCGCTTTTATTGACCCTTCCCTTTATCACCTCGCCGGAAGAGCTGTATTGCCTGAAAGTTGATTCACACTTGGCGATTTCGGCCAATATGGGATCATCACTAAAATATTCTCTGACATACTGCTCAAATGTAATGGGATTATCAGTTTTGATACTCTTGATACTCTCCGAATACTCTTGTTTTTGAGTCGTGTCGGCTTTGATTCCTAAAGCGCCGTCAACTGACGCTTCGCTTACCCCTCCATAAAACGACGAAACTAAAAACAATAAAGATGTTGTAATTTCAATCATAAATTTTTGTTTTGAAGCTTGTTAAAATTCTAATACCTGACAGAACAAGCCCCTAAATTAAAAAATCAGAGTTGCCTCTGACTTATAATAGACTAGCATTTTATTTTAGCCGTGTCAAGCATTTTGGCCCTAATTTTCAACAGAAAAAGCCCTAAATAGGGCTATAAATAAGGCTAAAACTGGACAACACTACCAAGGGATAGTATAGCCTTTAAACTCCTCAAATAGAGATTTATCATAAAACAGCCTTGAGAACGCTTCCGTGGCAACTTTTGCTCCATTAAGAGCATTGTGCGGGTGCGGTTCCACCGGAATTCCGACATATTTCATTATTTTATCCGAGTTCAAGTCGGTTCTTTTGTTGGCGACAGGAGGCTTCACTTCCCTTTTAATCATATGGAAGTAGCAAGCGGTGTGAAGGTCAATAGTTCGGTAAGCTAGAGGCCAATTCAGATGATACCGTTCCGCCGCTTTGTGAATCGCGTCTCTGTCAAAGGAAGGATTCTGCCCCGCTATGGTATGCTCACTCGTTGTTTCAACCCAAGCTAAAAAAGATTTGACCAATGACTCTTCGGTCTGTTTATTTTTGTCCGTAATTTGTTCCATAGTGAAGCCGTTGACCGCAAGCGCCTCGTCCATAATATGAGCCCCGTCCCAAACACGGCACTCGCCGTAAAATTGATTCTTCGGATTCAAAAAATCAATCGCTCCGATGGACAGAACGGAGTGTTTTACGGCATCAACCCCCGATGATTCAACATCTACTATAATCATAAAAAATATTATAGCAGATAAGTAAAAATATGGCGCGGACAGTTTCCTTGCCATCGGCGGCAGTTATTAGGAAATTCCGAATAACTGTTTTTTTTCTAATTCTTGCGTAAAAAATATATTTTTTAAGTGTTCATTAATTGTTGGTACCCTCACTTCAAAAAGTTCTGCCATGAGCTTTTGCGTAAGCCATCTGAAATTGAACATCAATTTTAGTCTGACCGTCTTCAGTTTGATAAATAATAATTTTCGATGATTGATTGTCGTTATTCATATTTTTATTTCCAAAAACTTAATCTTCGCTCCTTGGGGAAAATAATTTCGTGTTCGCAGTTATTTTTTAATTATACCACGAAATTTTTTCTTTATCCGCCAAACGCTTCGCTTAAAATCCCCCTTTCCAGCAGTTTCAATTCTTTTTCTGTTTCGGATTGAAGGGTTTGGTTTTTTCTGACTTTTTCCGAGAGAGAGTCAAGAAAATATCAATGTGAATAACTTCTATTGCTTTGTTTATAAAAAAATAGGTATATAATGCAAGTGATTGAAAGATCGCTAAATCCGTAGCTTAGGGACCTCGCAAGATGTCCCTTTGGCTTTTTATTGGCTTATATCCTTCTTAATCGATAACAGTAATTCTTTTGGCCAACAGATAAACTCCTTGATTTTCTTAATGCCGATTTTTTGAATGGTGTCTAAAATTTTTTTTGAAAGCTGAATCACATTCAAACCCTCAATCCCCGAACCCAAAAGAATCGCCAAAAGCTCAAATTCCGTAAGTTTTTTAACCCCGTATTTCTCAAGCTTCTCTCTCGGTCTTTCAATTTTCAACAAGTCCTTTATTTTCATAATTATTGCAATTATATCACACCCGAGATAATGGTTTTTATCGCTTTACTTCAACCCCTTGCAATTGGCGGCCGGTTGGTAGCCGGCTTTTGTCGCTTCCGTTTCCGAGGCGAACCAGATTTTGTTTTCTTCTTTGATTCTTGAGACTCCTCCGCACCATGGGAAATAATATTTTGTTCCCGATTTTGCCGCGACGAAGGATTTTTCGGATGGATTTTGAGTTGTTTTGATGGATACCGTATTTTTATTGGGTATGGCTTCGTTTGTTGAAGATAATGAAGATGAGCTTCTTTCAATTAAAATGGGCATCTTCTTCCCTTCCAGAGCGGACAGCCTGCCGAGTCCGAATCCGGCGAAAGCTACGAGGATAATGACAACCGCCGTGAAGAAATCGCCGCGAAAAGCGGTCTTCGTCCTATGATTGAACAAAAAAATCGAATTCCAGCACTCGCCCTTGATTTTTAGAAACAAATCTTTTATACTCATTGAGTTATTATATCAAACAAATTTAATGTTATAGGTTCGCACTTTTCCTCCGAAGGAGGATCCGCCTCAGGCGGAATAAACTTTATAACTTTATAAACTTTCAACTTATTTATGGCAACAAAAAAAGCGGCGGGGACAACAAAAAACGGCAGAGATTCCAATCCGAGATACCTCGGAATAAAGCTCTATGCGGGAGAAACGGCTAAAGTCGGCTCTGTTTTGGTGCGCCAGAAAGGGCGAAGTATTATGGCTGGCCAAAATGTCGGAGTCGGCAAAGATCACACTCTTTTCGCTCTCAAAGACGGTAGAGTTGAATATGGGCACAAAAGAAAAGGTAATTTTGACTCATCTTGGACAGTAAGGAAGGTTGTCAGCGTTAGGTAAATAAAATCAGTATTAGTAAAACAAAAACTCTCAATTTTGAAATTGAGCGTTTTTGTTTTACAGAGCCTTAACAACAAGCTTGAATTTTACTGTCTTGTCCGCGACTTTGACGGTGATTTCGTGTTCGCCGACTTCTTTAATGGGTTTATCAAGAATTAGAAACTCAGATAGCATATCAATTCTGGTCTGCTTTTTTATTTCTGGAATAATCTGTTCTTTATGAATTCCGGCGAACAGATGCCCTTTTTCATTGGCTTTTTCCGCCATCTCAATTTTAACCCCGCTTAATTCTTTAAGATTCATTATCAGAAGGTCTTCTTGGATCTTCCTATGTTCTAAATCTGTTCTCTTCTTTATATCCACTTCCTTCATATTCTTACCCGTCGCGTGAACCGCCAGCCCTTGAGGTATTAGCAAATTCAAAGCGTGACCATCTTTGGCTTCTTTGATATCATATTTTTTCCCCAATCCCCTCACATCTCTCAAAAGTATTATTTTCATACTTTCAGATTAGCATAATCCAAATTGAAATTCAATCAAAACGATTCTTAAAAGATTCTAAATGTAAATATCAGTGCTCAATAAAAATGTGTATCTTAATTCTGCTATCGCCGAATTAAGATACACATTTTTATTAACAGTTTTAATGCCTAAAAAAATATGGAGGAATGGTAATTACCATTCCTCCAAAAAATATAGGGTTTATTTGTTCGTATAATTCACCTGAATTTTCACGAATTATGTTTACTGATTTTTTCTTCTATAAAGTTGGCGTGAGTTATGTGATCCGGGCGTGTCCCAATCATCTGCGAGATCTCCTTAAACTTCTCATTGGTGATATGGAAGTCGCTTGATTTATCTCCTTCCCTAGCGTGATTTGCGAAGTTAAACAAAACTTTCGTAAATAGTCTTAAACATACAAAGCATAAACCGCTTTCAGAGTATTTTGAGTCACTGTATAAATTTATGAATGTCACCTCATAGATTTTTGCGTTTGTTTCAAGCCACATATCTGGCTCAAATTTATCTCTTAACTTCCATAGGACATTTGACATTTCAATCAATATCTCCGTCCAATTATGCCAATCTTCTCTCGTAAGATAACGGTCCACCAGATGGCTATTCAATCTGAAACGTCTAAAAAAGGCCTCGTAAAATTGAATGGTTTCAGGGATGTTTTTGTCCTGCCCGCCAAGCACCGTTAGAACAGTCATGAAATCTTCCGGTTCAACTAAAATTCCTATAACACCCTTTACTCTTTTCGGCTTTTTATCAGCTAAGATTTTCAACAGATAATTTTTAAATGACAGTCTTTTTCTGGCCACTATCCCAGTATGAGAGAATCTACTGGGTTTTGCAGTTAAAGAATTAACACAGAAACTAGTAGAATGTAGAGGCGAGGTTTAGCATTTCATTCCCAAACCCTG
>LBYO01000016.1 GCA_000996205.1 Parcubacteria group bacterium GW2011_GWA1_40_21
TTAAAGCATGTCGCCATCAAGATAATCGCTTCATATACTGAAGATCAGATAATAACTTCCGACCCGTCCCAACTTTTGGCGATAAAGAAGGCAAAGGAAGAGATGGAGGCGGTGGGATAGAAAGAAGAAGGTTGTAGGTTTTAGGTAGTAGGTTGTAGGGAAGAAATCAATCCCTCGTCCTGCTACCTACCGCCTACCGCCTACAAACTAAACAATGGAAAACAAAGAGATAAGCAAAATAACTATGTGGGTGATGATTGCGGTCGCCTTATTTTTTGACGCAATTCAAGCTGGAGTGGCTTGGATATACCTCATACCTTTCGTCGGTTTTATACTGGCATGGACAATATCAACAGGGGTTAGCATTTTCGCTTTCCTCACTTTTTTTCTCTGGTTTCACTTGGCGGGGCTGAAATTTAATTCTAAAATTGCGGCCACGACGGTCGGCGCCTTTTTCATAGAACTCATACCCGGCTTAAGCGCTCTTCCGGCATGGACTCTTTCCGTAGTTGTCACTTTCATATTCTTCCAGACTAAAAAAGTCGCCGAGAAGATTGTCCCCGGATCTGAAAAACTGCTTGGCGACAAGAACGAAAACACAAAATAGTCTGCTTAAAGAGATTGTGAAATGTATTTTATAATTCGGGTTTTTTGCCTAAATACTTTGAATTACGAAACTGTATATATTCTTATGTCGTCATTGCGAGCGAAGCGTGGCAATCTATGGTTACACGCGATAAACTCTGGATTGCCACGCCGGAGTACCGACTCGCAAAGACGGAAAATGAGGGTTTCGTAATTCAAAGTAAATAACCTGCCGCCTACAACCTACAGCCTTCTGCTGATTAACATATATCGCGGTTCTGTGGTAAAATAATGCCAGCTTAAAACATTGCCTCCTAAAAAGTCGTATGCCAAACAAATTAGAAAAAATATTCATAATCGCCCTCTCTCTTTTTTTAATCTTCGCTTTTAAAGCCCATGGGCAGATGCCAAGAGTGGCGGGGAACGACATCGCCAATTCGGCCGAGATCACAACCGTTCCCGCTTTTCCTAGCGCTAATGAAAATGTCTACGCCAAAATTGAAAGCTTTTCTTTTGACTTGAATTCGTCAGAAATAATATGGGCTCTGGACGGAGTCGTCAAAGACAAAGGAATTGGCAAGAAATCTTTTCTATTTAAGACGGGCAGTATTGGCAGTGTTTCTTTGATAAAAGTCGTTATTAAAACAAAGGACGGCAAAACCATTGAGAAAACACTTGTAGTGAGACCTGCCGGCGTTGACCTTGTCTGGGAAGCTGACTCTTATGTTCCCCCTTTCTACAAAGGCAAAGCTCTTTACGGCTATCAGGGACTCATAACTGTCATCGCTGTGCCTCATATTATTGATTCCGGTGGCATAAAAATCAATTCCAGCAAGCTCACTTACAAATGGACGAGAGACAGCAAGGTTTTGGGCGATGTGTCGGGATACGGCAAAAATAAATTCAGTTTTTCGCAATCAGTATTGTCTCACTCGCCTGAAATAGAAGTTGAAGTGATGTCATCCGACAAAAAAATAAAAGCTTCCGGGAGCATCACCCTTGAGCCGGTAGAGCCGAAGGTTATTATTTATGAAAACAATCCTTTGTATGGGATAATTTACGAGAAAGCGATGGAAGGCGAGTTTAAATTAAATGGCAGTGAAATCACTCTTATAGCAATGCCTTATTTCTTCAGCAAAGATGACACTAACGGTCAAAAAATAAAATACGATTGGAGTATGAATGGGCGAAACATAAATAACAATCAAAACGCTAAGCAGACAACCTTCCGTAACACCAAAGGCGTTAATGGCTCAACGAGAATTTCGGTTGACTTGCAAAATGATAATAGAGAGTTGCAGTCGGCCAGAACGGATGTCTTGCTGAATTTTGGCGGAGGCGGGGATAATAAGACGGTCTCTTTTTAGTTAACCAAAGATGATGAAAAATAAAACTAAAAAAATATTAACGGCGGCGATGTTTCTCGGTTTGTGCGCTTTTAATATTGGAAGTTTGACTCACTCTGCCTCAGCGCAAAGCGCGTCAAACTCTTGGGATGAGTATACGCCTCTCGCTCCACTTCCCGGCACGACAAATGAAGAAGGGAAAACCGACATCCAAACTTACATTCCGGGTATTTTTAAATTAGTCATAGGAATTGCCGGGGTTCTGGCTGTCCTTATGATTATAATAGGCGGAGTGGAATACATAACGACTGACGCCATACAAGGCAAGTCCGAAGGCAAAGCAAGAATTCAAAACGCTTTGTGGGGACTCGTGCTTGTCCTTGTTTCTTGGATTCTTTTATACACCATAAATCCGAAACTGACTGTTTTTAATTTGAATGTGGAGACAACAACAAGCGAGCAGACAAGCGGTAGTGGCAATTATGACAGTGGCGATACGGGGGACAATACCACCGAAGGAGACAGTAGCAGTGATGATAACCCACTAGACTTACCATCAACTTACGATCCTTTAAAAGATAAAAGTGGTGGAGATAATCCTTTTGATCTACCATCAGACTTTGATCCTTTTGAAAAGCATATTGAATCAACTACAAATGAATAAATCAACAAAAAACAAAATTCTGATTTTACTGGTAGCTGTGATGCTTCTTGCGGCGGGATTGTTTTATTTTTGGAATAAATATATGAAGCGCGGAACGCCGGGGCAAACACTTGAAAATCCAGACGATTCTTTTCCTTTTGGCAGTGGAAGCAACAAAGACACTCAATTTCCGTCTAGCGCCTCAAATAGAAGCGAACGGGGGTCAATAGGCGACGGAGCGGAGATGCCAATACTAAGACAAATATCAGATAAGCCTGTCGCGGGCGGGATAGCTTTTAATAACGGGAGCACGACTGTTATTCGCTATGTTGAGAGAGGGACGGGACACATAATTGAAACGACTGGCGATTCTTTTGAATTCGCCAAGATATCTAACACCACAATACCTAAAGTGCCGGAAGCGATATGGACTCCTGACGGACAGTCGGTGATTATGCGCTACACGAAAGACGGAACTGAAAGTGTTTTCAGTTTTTCCGCCAATATTATAAAAGCGACGACAACCCAAGATGTTAGTAAAAATAAAAAAAGCGCCTTTTTGCCTATGGGTATTTCAGGACTTTCAGTCAGTCCGGTCGGCAATAAAATTTTTTATTTAACAAATGACGAAAGTGAGTCCTTGGGCGCGACGTCAAACGTAGACGGCTCCCAAAAAAATCAAAGGTTTCAATCTGCGATTACGGAGTGGCTCGTTTCTTGGCCGAATAAAGACACAATCTCACTCGCCACCAAACCGAGCTTTGCGGTGGCCGGATACTTGTTTTTTTTGAATGAAAAAACCGGCGACGACAGCAAGATATTGAGTGGCATAAACGGACTCACTGCTCTTGTAAACAAAACGGCAAAAAATATTTTGTATTCGGAAAGCGTTGACGATTCCATAAGGCTTCATTATTACGACTTAAAAAATAATCTGAGCAAGACGCTTTCGTTCAAAACCCTGCCGGAAAAGTGCGTCTGGAGCAAAATTGAAGAACTCACCATTTATTGCGCAGTGCCGAAAACGATAGAAGACGGCGAGTATCCCGACAGTTGGTATCAAGGTTCTATGTCTTTTAATGATAGTGTGTGGAAGATTGACCTCAAAACAAGTTCGTCCGAACTTGTTTACAATCTTCAAAAAGAAAGCGGGAAAGAATTTGACATTGCGGATCCTTTTTTGAGTGGCGATGATGAATATTTATTTTTCACCAACAAAAAAGACCTTACCTTTTGGAGTCTTTCTCTCAAAAAATAACTGTTCAATTGACAGTACTTTGCCCCGAATTACGAAATGCAAAAATTCAGGTCCTCGGGTCGCAAAAGCTATTTGTTTTTAAATGTTTTTGCTCAACCAGACCTGAATTTTTGCATTTCGTATTACGCCTTTTTGTTCCGTGTCTGTCTCAAATACAACTCTTGGCCTATTGCAAACAAGTTGCTTGTCGTCCAATATAATGCCACGACTGACGGCAGGCCTCTCGCTATGAAAAATATAATGACCGGCAGGATATATTTCATTTGAATGCTCATACTTTTTGCCAAATCGTCCTTAAACGAACTCTGGTTCGAATTTATGTTGGTTTTTTTGATTTTAGGCATAGCGAATTTAACCTGAAAAAATTGGGTTATGGCGGCCAAAAAAGCTATGGCATAGCTTTTTTGAGTTATGTCCAAAAGACCGAGGAATGAAATATCTATTGATGACGGAGCTTTAATAAAAGAGTAGAGTAAGTCGGTTTTTATTTCCGGCAACCCTCCTTTCAAAAACACGAAATACAAAGCAAAAATAATAGGAATTTGAATAAATATGAGCAGTATTCCGGAAAATGGGTTAATTTTCCTTTCTTTGTATAAAGCCATTACCTTCAAGGCTTGCTCTTGTTTGTTTTCTTTGTATTTTTCTTTTATGGCATCTAGCTCCGGCTGAATCTCCTTCATCCTGATCTGCGTCAGCACGGACTTCTTGGAAAGAGGAAAGAGTACTAGCTTCACAACGCAAGTAAACAATATAACCACAATTCCGACATCAGCCCAAGGAAGGGCGCCTATCAAAAAAACCAAACCATTATACAAAGGATCGTAGAAAAACAAATTGAATAAATAGGACATTTTTTAATTATACATAAACTTGCCGCCAAACCAAAGATTAGGTTTTAGTTTTTAGGGGCTAGTTGCTAGATTATGAAAGTTAAACACGGTGGTTATTTCTTCAGCTTCTGCTTTAAAACCTAACCCCTAGAAACTAATCACTATAACCTATTTGCTTTTTTTAGCAAAAAAACCATTTCATCTTGGAGTTTTTGATATGGAATATCTAAAGCTCCTTTTTTCAAAAATAACACACAACTTAACCCAGCGCCGATTTTCGGCTCTATTTTTCGCAAAATTGACAACGCCCTTCTTTTTAACAAATTCCTCTTTACCGCGGTTTTTAATTCTCTTTTTGAAACAGAAACCCCAAATTTAGCACCCGCGCCCGCCGTTTTAATGACTTTTAAAGAAATATTTTGACTGAAATAGCCAAACCCTTTTTTAATAACAATCCCAAAAAGGGCTTTGTTAACTTTGTTTTTCTTATTCAGCATAAAAAAGCTGATGAATTAGGACAGACTAGACGGTTATTTTTTTCCTGCCTTTCTGTCTTCTTCTTTTAATCGTGTTTTTTCCTCCTTTTGTTTTTTGCCTGACCAAAAATCCGTGAGTTTTTGATCTTTTTCCTTTTTTGGGATTGTAAGTGAAAGACATAATAATTTTTATGCAGTTAAGTTAAAATTTAATAATCAACAGGTTATGAACAGATTATAAACACAATGCTGTTCATTTAGCAAGTTTTATAATTATAATTAAAGTATATACTTGAGAACAACTGAAAATATTTCTTATGATAGAAAACAAAAAACTTTGGGACAGCGTCTTGGTTGAGATTGAGCTTAGCATATCTAAGGCCAATTTCAGTATGTGGTTTAAAGACACCTCCGTTGTAAAACAAGAAGGTGGGATTGTTCATTTGAGCGTTCCTAGTGTTTTTGTCAAAGATTGGCTGAACAATAAGTTTCATAAGTCAATTTTAAAAAGTTTAAGGGGTTTTGCCGATTATGTAAGGGGCATAGAGTATGTGGTATCAAAAGAAACGCCGGCAAAAAGGGGGGAGGTGGGCGGTTTTGCCGCCAACCAAGCTGTTAATGAACTGCCCCTTCAAGATTTTTACATAAACAAAGAAGACAACCTGAATCCCCGCTACACATTTGATTCTTTTATTGTCGGTCCGTTTAACGACCTTGCTTACGCCGCTTCCCAGGCGATAATCAAAACCCCCGCTGTTTATAATCCTCTTTTTATATACGGAAACACCGGGCATGGAAAGACACACCTCATACAAGCAATAGGCAACCGAATAAAAACAACAGGTGGAGGGAAAAAAGTTTATTACCTAACATCCGACAGGTTCGCCCAAGAATACATAAACTCTTTGAATAATGGAAAAGTTAATCTTTTCAAAGAGCAGTACAGGAAGTACGATCTTTTAATAATTGACGACATTCAATTTTTTGCCAGCAAACAAAAAATACAAGAAGAATTTTTTCACCTCTTCAATAATCTACACGACAATAATAAGCAAATAGTGTTTTCATCAGACAAGCACCCGAATTTCATACAAGGACTGGAGGAGAGGGTCAGATCCAGGTTTAACGCCGGTATGATCGTGGAAATACCAGCACCAGACATAGAATCCAGAATTCAAATATTAAAGAAAAAATCTTTAGTGTTCAATCTCGCGCTGACAATAGAAACTATAGAATATCTAGCCTCATCAATTGAAGGGAATATTAGAGAACTTGAAGGAGTATTGAATTCAATACTTTGCCAAACCCAACTCAAAAACAAAGAATTAAATCTTAATGAAATAAAAAACCTCATAAAAAACAGCATTAAACCGAAGAAAATGATTTCTGTAAAAGAAATAATTAAAATCATTGCCGATTTTTACAACCTTGAGGAGGATATTATATACAAAAAAACAAGAAAAAAGGAAGTTGTTAAGCCTAGACAGATAATTATGTATATTCTCAGAGAGGACTTTAACATATCTTACCCATCAATAGGCGAAAAGCTCGGGGGGAGAGATCACACAACAGTTATTCATTCTTGTGAAAAAATAAAAAATGATATTAAAACCGATCTTATTTTAAACAAAGAGATAAATCAAATAAGGGCAATGATATGAAAATGAATTTAATCTGATAAGGTGTTGAAAACTTTATTATTAATTGTTGATTATTTGTGTATAAAAACAAAGTAAAAATTTAATTAATAAAATAGGTATAAGTTTTTTATTTTTATCAACATATTAAATAAATTAAAATTGATTAAAAACATTATAAATAAACATTTTTTATGTTATACACATATCAACATAGTTAATAGTAGTAATAATATTTATATATATTAAAATATAATTATATGAGAATAGAATGCATTAAAGATAAGTTGCGCGAAGTAATTTCAAAAGCCGATAAAATCACGAGTAAAAATATTACTTTACCGATATTATCTTGTTTATTACTTGAAGTTAAGAATAATAATTTACAAATAAAAGCAACCAATACAGATATTGGAATTGAATCAACTATACCCGTAAAAACCTCAGAAGAGGGGATCGTGGCCGTTCCCGGTTCTGTTCTTAATAATTTAATTTCAAACATTCAAGATGATAGAAATATCACACTTGAGACTATTGACGGCAACCTTCAAGTAAAAACCGATCACAGTAAGACTATAATAAAATCTCATTCTTTTGATGATTTCCCGACAATTCCAAAAGTTTCCGACGGTGTGTCGTTTAATTTAGATTCAAAAAAACTAGTTAAAGGACTTAAATCTGTTTGTTTTAGTTCGTCTATTTCCAGCGTTAAGCCGGAATTGTCCAGTGTTTATATTTATACAAACGAGAATGATTTAATTTTTGCAGCCACAGATTCTTTTCGTCTGGCTGAAAAAAAGATAAAAATTGAAAAAAATGATAATCATTTTAATATTTTAATACCACTGAAGAACATACCAGAAATAATAAGGATTTTTGAGGAGTTTAACGGCGAAATCAGTGTATGTTTGTCTAAAAATCAAATTTCTTTTTCTGATAATTATAATTATGTCGTATCCAGGCTGATTGACGGTATTTTTCCAGATTATAAACAAATTATTCCCAACGAAGTTAAAACAGAGGCCATTGTTTTAAAACAAGATTTATTATCAGTGCTGAAAATCTCAAATGTTTTTTCCGATAAATTCAACCAAATTAATATTAAAATACTTCCATCTAAAAAAGTTTTTGAGATTACAACAAAAAATTCCAACATAGGCGAAAACACCAATATCGTTCCCGCCAGTTTGTCGGGCGAGGATATAAGTGTTAATTTTAACTATAAATATATAATAGACTGCCTACCCTCAATTGATTCCGACAGTGTTTCCTTGTCTTTTAATGGTATTTCCAAACCCATGACGATTAGAGGCGTTTCGGATAAATCATTTACTTATATCGTTATGCCTATGAATAAATAGTTCTATGTTTAATATATCAATATATTTAGATAAATTTAAAAACATTGAATCAAAAAGCTCCAATTTAAAAAATATTATTATTGATTCAGTAAAAAATATTTTAAAAACAGATATTGATAAAAAAAACATTGAGATAAAAAATGGAATCGTTTATCTAAAAGTTAATCCCGTTCTTAAAAATGAGATTTTTATAAATAAAAACTCTCTTATAAAAGATTTAAGCGCAAAAAATCTTTCAATTAAAGGTATTTTTTAAAACTGAAAAAATATTTTAAAATTTAACCTTAAAATTTATAACATCTTCTTTTTTATTTAATACGGTGTCATAGCCCACAACACGAAGCTCATTTTCTTTTTTAATATTTTCAATTTCGTCCAACATCAGGATGAATACAAAAGGGGTTTTGTTTGACGATCCGATATATTCTCCATTGAGAATGTATTCCGTTTTTAACAGAGGATAATTTCCGGAACTCGTTATCTTGACGGCGACTCTTTCGTCTTTGCTGTATTCTGTGTCCGGCACCGGTTCTGTAATTTTTATTTCGGGCTTGTTTTTTTCGGTGTGGACATCGTCAAATCCAGCTGGTTTGTCGGGGTCTTTTGGAAAGTTTTGATTTTTAAGCCACTCCTGTATCGGATATTCCCAGTTTAAAAACTGGGGATCATTTTCGGGGTTTTGCGGCCTGTTTCTGTTTAATGGGTCTGATTTATCAATCCAGTATAAAATAGAGTGAACATTGGTTATAATTTTTTCTTCCGCCATTTCTTTCGGTGTTTCGTTTGTCGCGAGTTTTCCTGAAATTTTATCAACAAAATAAGACTCGCCCCCATTCCAAACACCCCTAAGCACCGGCGTCAAATCTATCGCGCCAGCTTGAGCCGGTTTTTTAAATTTTTCTTTTGGCAAAGTTGGCAAGACTTCGTCCATAAAAGAGCGCCACAGTGGCGCGACTATAAGGCCGGCAACTTTCTTTTCCATCGGGCTGTTGTCATTGTTCCCGACCCACGCGCCGACCGCGATGTTTGGCGAATAACCGATCGTCCACGCGTCCCTGTAGTCGTTCGTCGTTCCTGTTTTTACCGCCACATCGTAATTTTCAAAATACAAAAGTGACCTGTTGCCGAACAGGGGGGTTCTGGCCGCGTTGTCGGACAAGATACTGGAAATTTTTAAAGCCGTTTCTTCCGGCATCACTTCCGAGCTTTCGGGTTTAAAAATTTCCAATGTCTTGCCGTCCTTATCTTCAACTTTAAGGATGGCTTTTTTTTGGTTTTTGACGCCCTTGTTCGCGAATACGCCGTAAGCGCTCGTTATATCCAACAAAGACACTTCTCCACCCCCTAAGACAAGCGAGAGCCCGTATTGGTTGGTATTACCCAAGCCTTCTATCCCCATATCTTTTGCCAGGCGCAAAGAGTCTTTTATTCCGGTAAGATAAAGCAATTTAACCGACGGGACATTTCTTGATTGAGCCAAGGCGTTTCTTAATGTTATTGGACCGACAAAGAGGTTGTCGTAATTATTCGGCATATAACAATCTTCTGTTTTTGTGTCCGGCGTTGTGGTGGGCAATCTTCTCGAATCACAGCTTGCTTGGAACTCCGTCGGCAAATCAAACAACACAGTCTCCGGCGTGAATCCTTTGTTGAAGGCGGCCGCGTAGACAAAAGGTTTAAAGGCCGATCCGGGCTGCCTGTGGGCGGTGGTGACATTGAAGTTGCCGTCAATTTCCTTATCAAAATAATCTCTGGATCCGACCATAACCAATATCTGGCCGGTTTTCGGGTCAATGGCGGAAATCGCCGCGTTCTCGGCGTTGAATTTTTGCTTATTCTCCAGCGAGAATTTTTTAACGACAGCTTCGGCTTTTTGCTGCAGGTCGTAATTTAATGTTGTCGTCACTTTTAGACCGCCCTCCTCCACCGCTTTTCTGCCGTATTTATTTTCCAGATATTTGATCGTATAGACCACAAAATGGGGGGCTTTAATGCCCAATCTGTCTTGCGGATAAAAAGACACGGCCTCTTTCATTGCCGAATCGTACTCATCTTTTGAGACAAAGTCATTATTCAGCATTCTTTTTAAGATGAGGTTTTTTCTGTCCAGCAGTTTTTTTGCATTCGGGCCGTAGGGGGAGTAGTAAGAAGGAGCGTTGGGAAGCGAAGCCAGGTGCGCCGACTCGGCAATCGTCAGGTTAGAAGCATTTTTCCCGAAATAAGCCTGGCTGGCTTCTTCAATCCCGTATATATTACCTCCGTAAGGCGCTTCGTTTAGATAAATTCCAAGTATTTCATCTTTACCCATCATTTTTTCCAACTTGAGAGCGAGAAACCACTCTTTTAATTTTCTGGAAACTTTCTTTTCGGAATTCAGTAATGAATTTTTTACGACCTGTTGGGTAATCGTGGAGCCGCCTTGACTGTATTCTCCTTTGGTGATGTTCGCCAAAACCGCTCTTATTATTGAAGTTATTTTTATCCCTTTATGCTGGTAAAATTCCTCGTCCTCAATCGCGACTGTCGCATTTTTTATGTTTCTGGAAATTTCTTCAATCGGAATAAGCGTTCTTTTTATGTCCTGATGCAAATCGTAAAGCAGTATTTTGCCCGTCCTGTCGTAAATTTTTGTTGACTGGACAACTTTCCTTTTTTCAAATGAGCCAAGATCAGGAATTTGAAAAGTGGACACCCAGTAGATAAGGGCGCTTACAGCGAACAAAACCAAGGCGGTTGATATTATAACCGTGTTTCTAAGGAATTTTTTCCAGAATTTGAAATGTCTTTTTTTACGCATTGCGTTTCTTAAATATCATAGCATAGTACAGAAAGCGGAAAAGTAAATAAAATAGGTTATAGGTTATAGTGGCTAGTGGTTAGGGCAGAGAAAGAAAAATAGATTTCTAGATTTTTTAGTGTTCTTTTCTTCATCTCTTCATCTTCGCCAATCTTCACTAACAACCATAACCTAGTCACTAGAAACTAGTATTTATTTATGCTAAATTAAGTTAATGAATTCAGATCAAAAAAATAGTGAAATTGAAGAATTGTTTGAGCGGGGAGCGGAGGAATTTATAGACCCCGAGGGTAAATTTAAGGAAAAACTTCTAAAAAAAGCAAAAGAGGAATACGAGAAAGACATCATAGTCAAATTCGGCGTTGACCCGACTAGGCCGGACATCCACCTAGGACATGCCGTCGTTTTCCGAAAACTTAGAAAATTCCAAGACCTCGGATGCAAGGTTGTTTTTTTGGTAGGCGATTACACCGCTCAAATAGGCGACCCGACAGGGAGAAGCAAAATCAGGCCGGAAATAGAGCAGAAAGAAGTTGAAGCCAATATGAAAACCTATTTAGATCAAGTCGGCAAAATTTTACGGACTAACAAGAAGTCTTTTTCCTGGATAAGAAACTCGGATTGGTTTACGGCAATAACCGACCTAGAACTTCCAAAAGGGGATAAGGTGAAAATGTCTTTTGAAAAAGAAGGCAAAAAAACAGAGATTGATTTTGACGCCAATTCTTTCGTCGGCAAGGCGGCTGTTTTTGAGAAGACAAGAATGCAGGGAGCCGTCGCGGGATTCAAGGGTTTAATATCCGTAATCACTCTTAAAAGCCTTTTGTGGACACTCAAACACATAACCCATTCGCGTCTTGTTGAAAGAGATATGTTTCAAGAAAGAATAAAAGGCGGAAAAGAATTATTTATGCACGAGATGCTGTATCCAGTCCTTCAAGGTGTGGACTCATTCGTTATTTCCGAAATTTACGGAAGTTGTGATCTGGAAATCGGCGGTACTGACCAAACCTTCAATATGCTGATGGGCAGGGATATACTGAAAATAAACAAAAAAGAACAGCAGGCGGTTATGTCTTTGGAACTCTTGGAGGGCACAGACGGAAAAGAGAAAATGAGTAAAAGTTTGGATAATTACATTGCCATTACAGACGAACCGAACGATATGTATGGGAAAATAATGTCTCTGCCAGACACATCTATTGTAAATTATTTCAATCTCTGCACTTACACGCCTCAAGAGGAAATAAAAAAGATTGAAAGCGAGATGAAAAAAGGCAAGATGAATCCAAAAGACGCCAAAATGAGATTGGCTAGGGAGATTGTCGTGATTTATCACGGAGAAGACAAAGCGGAACAGGCGGAGCAAAATTTTATTAAAACTTTCCAAAAAGGTGGATTGCCTGAAGATTTGGAGGAAATAATTGTTCCAAAAGGAATAACTTTGAGCAAAGTTCTTCTTGACAACAAGGTCGTGAAATCAAACACCGAATGGAGAACATTGGTTTCCGAGGGTGCTGTGAGCAATGCGGAAACCTCCGAGAAAATCAACTCATTTGATTTCTCCGTTGATAGCGATATTACAATCAAGGTCGGCAAAAGAAGGTTTTTGAAAATTTCTGTTAATGGCTAATAACAAAAAACTCCCGAACGGGAGTTTTTTGTTAAGCGAAAACATTTCAGAGTCAATAGGAAGAAAAAGCTCCGCTCCCGAAACTTTCTTCGTCCGCATCAGATTCCAAATCATCCATTTCCGATAATATTAACTCGTCTATGTTTTCAGGCGTTTCTTCGCCACCTTCTTCTTTTGGATCAATGTCATCCATAAAAAATTATTGTATTAATTTTTATAAAAATATTTTTAAAATTTCCCCATCGCTTTTTAAGGCTAAAGGTTCGCCTATAATATTTAGCAAGTTTTGTTTTGCAATGCAAATAAAATTGCGGTTGCCTGTGGATAACTACTCGCTCGCTTTTTCTTTTTAAAAGCGCGCATATTCGCCTGCTGGCGAATTGCTCTGCTCGTCAATCAAGAAAATAATCAACTTAAGAAAGTTGTCATTTTCTAATTTCCTGCGCAAGGCTTTTAAAAAGAAAATGCTCGCTTTGGCGGTGGGGAGGGAAATTTCTCTCGCAGAGGCAAATTTGTTTTAATATTTTGAATTTTGGCAGGCAAAGCAGGTGAGACCGATGGCAATGGCGTCGTATTCATCATCGTGTTTTATTTTCTTGTTTATGGAAACCAGTTTTTCCACCATTGAAATTACTTGTTTTTTCTCGCTTCTGCCGTAGCCCGTCACGGCTATTTTTACTTGCAATGGCGTGAATTCTATTATTTCCAAACCGTTTTTTGAACCCTCGTAGATGATTGCACCTCTAGCTTCGGAAACGAGCATCACTGTCTTTTGATTGGTTGAGAAAAAAAGACTTTCAATCGCCATTTTTTCCGGCTTGTATATGTCAATAACTTTTTTAATTTCACTGCCGATGGAAGACACCCTGTCGCTGTGGCGCATTCTCGGGGAAGTTCGCAGGCAGTCTGAATACAAAACTTCTTCTTTTTTACCATCTTTCTTTTCCAAGACAGCAACACCGACTTTTTCGTATCCCGGGTCTATGGCTATTATTTTCATATCATTATTAGCTTTTCAGCTTGTAGCTTGTTAGGAAGATGTTCAGAAGGCAGGTAGCTTGTAGCTTCTTAGCTTTTTAGAAAAAATATCTTATGCTTTCTCTTCCCTAAACAGCTAATAAGCTAAGCAGCTACTTTCCTGTATTTATTCGGCATTAGTAAACACCTCTTGCACCTCGTCATTATCTTCAAGTTCTTCCACCAACATTTCCAGTTTTTTAAAATCATCTTCAGAAATCGGCGCGGTGGTTTTCGGCACCCACCCCTCTCTTGTTTTTTCAAAAGCCCAAGACGCGCTCCCTATCGCCGCAAGCGTTGAGCCGTGTTTTGATAAAATATGTTTGACTTCCGCCGCCGCTTTGTTTCTGTTGTCCGTAAGTCCTTCTATTATTAAAGCCACCCCGCCCGGACCATAAGCTTCGTAAGTCACCGCTTCCATTTCGCCGGCGGAAACATCTGTCGCTTTTTTTATAGCCCTATCAATATTTTCATTTGGCACATTCACCGACTTGGCTTTTTCAATTGCCGTCCGAAGTCCTGGCGAATCAATATTACCTTTCGCTTTTTTCGCCTCAACCGTCAAAAGCCTCACCATCTTCGTGAAAATTTTGCTTTTTCTCGCGTCTGTCACCGCCTTCCTGTTTTTAATTTTTGACCATTTATTATGTCCGGACATAAAACAAGAATATAAAATTATAGCTTAAGAATCAAGGAAATTTTGAAAAATTGTTTTTCATGGTAATATTATATTGTTATGAAAAAACTGAATCTAAAAAATATTATATGGAGAGAGGGCAAACACTATGTCGCTCAGTGTCTTAATGTTGATGTGTCTAGCTTTGGAAAAACCAAGTCGGAAGCTGAGAAAAATCTTAAAGAAGCTCTGGAGTTATATTTTGAAGACGTAAACACATCTAAAGTCAGAAAAATAGCCGTTTTGTTATAACATCTTTTTGATCTTGCCTGACGAGTCCGAAAGGACGAAAGCAGAAACAAGTTCTTTGCAAAGTTAATAGCGGAATCTTTTTAGGAGGAACGAAAATGCGTAAAATGTTTTTTGTTGGGTTGTTTTTGGCAAGTTTGTTTTGTGGCACCTTTGCCGTGTTGGCAAAAAAGGATGGAGCGGAGGAATGCGACGCTATGGCTCTGGGAAAGGTGTTGGCGCAGGCGAGGGGAATAACGGCAAGCGCCGCCTTTTTGCAGGAGACAAAACCAACCTGCGATGACATTAAAAAAGTCATTGAGGAGTTGGTGGCGGAGCAAGGCAAGGATTTGGCCAGAATGGGACAAGGAATTGCTGAGATGGACAAGAAGGAATACGAAGAGGCTCTGAAGCGTTATTGGGGGCGAAGCAGTCTGCCCAAGCTCAAAAACGACTGATTACATATTCTCAATTTTATTTTTCGCCTTTTGGCGAGTCGCCGATGAGGCGACTTCTAATCTACTTCAAGCCGCGCGGCGGAAACGGTTGAGAGTAAGTCTTGGAGGAAACTTTCTGAAAGGGGGTGATAAAAATGCCAAAAGTATTAATAATTGATGATTCAGCGGTCATGAGAAAGATTATTCAAAGAAACATTCAAAAATCCGAGTTGCTGGTAGATGAATTTATTGAGGCGGGAAACGGCAATGAAGGACTGGAAAAGGTTGCTGCCAATAATGTTGACTTAATACTCTATGACTGGGACATGCCAAATATGACGGGAGTAATGACGGGGGTAGATTTCGTCAAATTTATCAAAGGCTCTGGACAAAAAAGCAATATTCCCGTTGTTATGATCGCCATGGAGGGTGGCGAGGCAAAAATCGAAGAGCTAAAAAATAGTGGCGCAAATGGTTATCTGACTAAGCCATTTACACTCGATCAATTGAGGTCGAAGCTAGGAAACTTCCTGAAGGTGAGATAAAAAAATTCCAATTTAATTCCGTTCCGCAATTTGGCGGAACGGAAATAAAGGAGGCAGATATTTAAAATGGCTACAAAGGGCTATTTTGTATCTGCCTTTTGTTGCATTTGCTTATTTAATTCCATTTGCTATGATGATTAGCGTTAATCAATCTTAATTAAAAAACTATGGTCATTATAATGCCAATTACAAAAGCGAGAATAAATCTCGGCAGCATAATTAAAAAAGTCAGACTGAACAAGGAATACTATGTTTTGGAAAAAGACGGCTATCCTGTCGCGGGTATTATGGACATAGACGAATTTGAGGATTATTTGGAAACGAAGAACGAAAACTTAAACAAACAAATCAAGAGGTCATTTAAGGAATTTAAAGCTGGCAAGACAGGTCCGATAGATAAATTGATCAATGAACTGAAAAAGTTTAAAAAATAACCCAGCTTGAATTTTCAAAATGTCCAATTTTAACATTTTATATTCAACCGCTTTCAGCAGAGATGCAAAAAAGTTGCGCAAAAAAGATAAAAAAGTCACTGAAATTATAGAAACTGCAAGCGAGATATTGCAACACAATCCATTTAATGGCGAGCAACTAAAAAATATCAAGAAACTGGTTGATGTTGAAAAGGGCGACGGACAGTGGAGAATAAGATTCGGAGATTACAGAATTCGCTACGATGTTATCGGCAAAGATGTTGCTCTTCATTCAATAAAAAACAGAAAGGATATTTACAGGTAATTAATTTTTTGATTTGCCTTTTTACAACAACCCACCCTGCGGTTTTTTCTTTTTTAGGTGGTCGTAGGCTTTGGCTGTGGCTACTCGTCCGCGGGGAGTTCTTTCAATAAAACCAAGCTGAATCAAGTACGGCTCGTGGACTTCTTCAATCGTGGCCTGTTCTTCGGAGAGGGCGGCGCCTAGTGTGTTGAGACCGACAGGACCGCCGCCGAATTTTTCAATCAGAGCGTTTAACAGGCTTCTGTCGGAAGATGAAAGCCCAACCTCGTCAATTCCCAGAAGCTCTAAAGTATCAGCAACAGTTTTTTCGGTGATTTCTCCTCCGCTTACTTGAGCGAAATCGCGGCATCTTTTGAGGAAATAGTTGGCGGTTCTGGGGGTGAATCGGCTTCTTTTGGCTATTTCTTTTGATGCCTCCGCGCCGATGTCAATTCCGAGAATTTTTGCCGACCGTTTGATGATCTCCTTAATTTCTTCTTCGGAATAAAATTCCAACCTGAATGTTCCGCCGGAGAAGCGGGATCGGAGAGGGGAAGAAAGCATAGCGATGCGGGTGGTGGCGGCGATGAGGGTAAAAGGAGGAAGCTCAAGTTGCAGAGTTCTTGCTGAAGGACCTTTGCCGATGATAATATCAAGCGAGCCTGACTCCATAGCGGGGTAGAGCACTTCTTCTATTGTTTTGTTGAGGCGATGAATCTCATCAATAAATAAAATATCGCCAGGGGAGAGGTTGGTTAAGACGGAAGCGAGGTCGCCGACTTTTTCTATGGCCGGACCGGAGGTCGCTTTGATTTGGGTGTTGATTTCTTTGGCAATCAAATGAGCCAAAGTAGTTTTCCCAAGACCAGGAGGGCCGTAAAACAGAATATGCTCGGGCGGATGACTTCTTTGCTTGGCGGCGGTCAGGAGGATTTTAAGATTTTCTTTTATATTTTTCTGCCCGATGTAATCGTTCCACTTGGAAGGGCGGAGGGTGTTGTCCAAAAAATGAAAATCAGACAATTTAGGGCTTATTTCCTCGTTATTTTCAAGATTTGAATTCAAATTGTTCATTTTACTTGACATAAAAAGTTTTTCGTGCTAGATTATTAACGCAAGCCTGAAGTTAAGGCTTTTTGTTTTTAGAAATAGATAAAACCAGTTTTTTGAATTTTTAACATATTTTCAGTCAGAAAGTTTCCAGAATATAAATCTCTAAGCAATTAAGCTTTACAAGGTTTACTGACTTTCCTTTGAGGACGCGCCGGTTTACGCATATTTTGCGTATTGCGGGTGTTATCCTTTGGGGACTGTTTAACTTTGGACAATTGTCCAAAGTATTGCTTAGAGATTTATGTTCTCGAAGCCCGTCTTTCCGCGCTCTGTCTGCCGATTGGTTTTTCTGCAATTTTTCCAAAATTTCTTTATCAATACTAACCCTCTCTTATTGCAAAAGCAATGCGTCCTACGCAGAGTCCATCAAGTTATCAAGTTTGTAAAGCGGGATACTCATTTCAAAAACAAAAACCCTTCGTGTTTTAAACCAGAGGGTTTTAGGTGAGTTGGAGCATGTAATTTTGGTTGATAAAAATGTGTATCTTATTTCAGCGATAGCAGAAATAAGATACACATTTTTTTACTCTATAAACTTTTCATCCAAAGGATGATCCGACTTAGGCAGAATAGACTTTATAACTTTCAAACTCCTTCTCCGAGGTCTATAACCCTCTCAAGCTCGCTGATTGAAGTTATACCGTTAAGAGATTTGATTATTCCGTCTTGCTTCATATCAAGAAGTCCTTGATGGGCGGTGGCTTTCTTGATTTCTCTTTCGCTCGGATTTTCTTGAATTATTTTTTCTACTGATTCGTCTATTAAAATCGCTTCAAAGATGCCGATTCTGCCTTTATAGCCCGTTTTGTTGCATTTGTCGCATCCAACAGCTTCCCAGACTGAGCTTGTTTGGAGATTTTCCAAATAATTTTTATTCTGAATGGATTGAATAATCATTTCAACCAGTTTTTTCGATTCGCCTTCAAGCGGGATTTTTTTCTTGCAATGCGGACAGAGTTTTCGGAGCAATCTTTGGGCGATGGAAATATTTATGGCGGAAGTGATGACTTTCGGGTTCACATTTAAGTCCATAAGGCGAGGGAATGAGCCAGCCGCGGTGTTGGTGTGAAGGGTGGAAAACACGAGGTGTCCGGTAAGCGCGGAATTGATGGCGATTTCGGCGGTTTCCGTGTCCCTAATTTCTCCTATCATAAGCACATCGGGGTCCTGACGAAGAGCCGACCTCAAACCGCTTAAGAATGTATATTTTTTTTCAGAATTGACTTGTGTTTGAACGATGCCCGGCAAGTGGTATTCTATCGGATCTTCAATCGTTATTATTTTAATATCGGGCGAATGTATTTTTTTCAAAAAAGCGTAGAGGGTAGTGGTTTTTCCCGAACCCGTTGGACCTGTAGTAAGAATCATTCCATTCGGCTTTTTGATTTCGCGCGCCAGTATACTCATAAGTTTCGGTTCAATGCCCAATTCTTCCATTGGCACGGAAATTGTCTTCGGGTTCAGAATTCTCAAGACTATGGATTCATTATAGGCGCCGGGAAGCACCGATGTCCTTATTTCAATCTCGTCGCCCTGCGCTTTTATGGTGAATCTGCCGTCCTGCGCTTCGTTCTTCACATTTAATTTCAGTCCCGAAATCAGCTTTATTCTGGAGAGAATCAGGTTGAATGTGATTAGGTTAAAATTTAAAATGTCCGTCAAGACACCATCCAAGCGGTAACGAAGCCTCACATAACTTTCTTCCGGCTCAATGTGAATGTCGGAAGCTTCCGTGGCGAGCGCGCCAGCCACGATTACTTCCAATATTTTTGAAGTGTTATAAGTTTTCTTGTCCAAAAGAAGTTCCTCGGACATTTTTTTGACATCATCCAAGTTCGCGACTTTTTTAAGAAAGTCCTCCAACTGTTCATTGGAAATTTCCAATGACATAGTTTTGTTTTCCGCGCTGTAAGACAGCTCTTTGTATCGCGAGAGGGCTTTTTCAAGGCTCGCTGTTGACCCCGCGTAAGGCATCACATCGTAGCCGTCTTCCCCGAGCTTCTTGAGAAGCAAGGCGGTCTTTTCGTTTTTCGGAGAAAGAATCACCACTTTCAATTTTTTGCCGACAGCGTCAAATGCCGCCGCTTTAGAGTCGCGCGCGACCGCTTCCGGTATGAGCCGTAACGCGTCGGTGTTAATCGGCACCGTGGCGAGATTGATATAGGGAATGCCGTATCTGCCGGATAGAAGTTCCGCTAAGTCCTCTTCTTCTTTTTTGCGAAACTCTTCAAGTTTCGCGTCTTGTTTGTCTTCGTTGAATTGAACCATAGCTTGAATGATAGCATTTTTCATCGCATATTTATCAGCTTGACAATGTTCTTGTATTGTGATAGTCTTGTTGCAGAAAAAACAGAAATTTAATTCTATAAATTCCGTAAAAATTTTCAGAAAAGGAGAGGAAAAATGGAAATAAGATTTATTGTGTTTATTGTGGGTGTGGTTTTTGTACTCGTTTCGGTTTTCTTTACCGTGCCGAAATCCAGGAAATCAGCACTGCAAAAAACTAACACAATTATTATTGTGGCTACCGCGTGCGTGCTTTTGGTACTTAATTTTATTGTTTTTTTTCTTTTAGGAGGAGTCGCAAAATGAAGACAAAGAACTTTGTAATTTTGGGATTGCTAGTAATCGGTGTTTTGGTCGGAAACGGTTGCGCTTCAATGAGAGAAGGGGAAGGCTATTTTGAAGCCTATACTCCCGTGTTAGGTCAAGGGGCGTCCAATAGTCATTTCATATTTGATAATCGGTCTCATAATATTCTGGAGATAGTTATCAATGGAAAAACATTGGTATGGCATAAGACGAACAAACCAAGACAAGTTGGTCCATGGGGAACATTCCGTATCAGTCTTGGTACGGCGTTTACCGGTGGAAGCTGCTCAATAATCGTGCGTATGTGGGATCCTTCTCATTCGCGTGTAGTTTATTCAAGTTCTCAAGGTTTCCCTCTTTATACCAGAGGAGGAGACATAACGACAACTTGGACTTTTTGGCCAAGAAAAGATCGTTGGGAAACCGTTTATGGTTACGGAGGGTTCGGTGGTTTTGGTTACTGGTAGGTATTTCGGAGACCCAGATTCTAAATAAGAAATATTTAGAATCTGGGTCTTTTTTTATGCTAAAATCAATCTATGAAAATTATTAGCAAAAGTTTGAAGGAGACGGAAAAAGTCGCCAAAGAGTTTTTGGCGAAAATAATTGTGAAAAATGAAAACGGAGCGAGTATCGTCGGTCTTTACGGCGATTTAGGTTCGGGCAAGACGGCTTTCACGCAAGAAGCGGCGAAGTGTCTGGGGGTGAAAGAAACCGTGACAAGTCCGACTTTTGTCATTGAGAAAATTTACAAACTGGACCATCAAAATTTTGACCACCTTATTCACATTGACGCCTATCGTCTGGGAAGCGGCAACGAGCTTCTTAATCTCGGCTGGGAAGAAATAGCAAAAAATCCGAAAAATATTATTTTCATAGAATGGCCCGAGAAAGTCGCTGAAATTTTGCCGGAAGATATTAAAAAAATTCAGCTCACTTTTGTTGATGAGAACACGAGGGAAATTAGGTTATAACAAAAACCCAACTTGGAAACCCAACTTGGAAACTGAGTTTCCAAGTTGGGTTTCCAAGTTTAAACACGATTGCAATGTATAAATTAATTTGTTATTTTAAATAAAATTGTTCTTATTAAACTGAATCAATCTTTTTGAGAGGGGGATTAAAATGGGTATTATGCCGTCTAGTGTGGTCGTTGTGATTTTAAGTCTGTTGGGGGAGGGAAAAACTTTTTCTTCAGACAAGAATTTTTTGTATGAAAAGTTTTTTGATCTGTCAAAAACCTTTCCGTCGCTTTTTCAAGATTTTATTTTTGATGAAAGTAAAATATATCCCAAATGCGAAATAATAGATTTTGCCATAGATAGAATTACGGGGTTTGGCATGGTGGAGTGGAAAAACCTAGGAGATGACTACATTATTTTGCCCGCTATGATTAAAAGAGGGAAAGAGTTAATGGCGGTATTCAGCGCGGCGGGAAGAATCCAGTTAAGCAAAGCGGCGGAAAAGTTTAAGGAGATGGACAGGTAATCACTACGCGGAAAAATGTGGCTGTGGAGAATGAGGAGGCTTTTAATAAGAGATAAAATTTGTCAAAAGGCAGATTTGGTTATCAAACCGTCTGCCTTTTTGTTTTTATGCTAAAATTCAAGTATGGAAAAAACCGCAAAAGAAGATAAGAAAAAACTGGTATTACTGGACGCTCACGCCATCATTCATCGCGCTTATCACGCCCTGCCAGCGGATTTTGTGTCCAGCAAGGGCGAGCCTACCGGCGCGCTTTACGGACTTTCGGCAATGCTTTTGAAAATTATTAAAGATTTGAAGCCAGACTACCTCATCGCTTGCTACGATTTGCCTAAGCCCACCCACAGGCACGAGGCGTATAAGGAATACAAAGCGGGAAGAACTAAAGCTGAACCAGAGCTTATATCGCAGTTAAAACGCTCCAGAGATATTTTTGAAGCTTTTTCTATTCCGATTTACGATAAAGAGGGATTTGAGGCGGACGATATTATCGGCACGGCGGTAGAGAAACTTAAAGACGATAAAAATACGGACATAATCATCGCTTCGGGTGATATGGACACGCTCCAGCTCGTTAAAGATAAAAAGGTCCAAGTCTATACTTTGAAAAAAGGGATAAACGACACAATTATTTATGATGAGAAAGCGGTGCGGGACAGGTTTGGTTTTGATCCGGAACTCTTGGTTGATTACAAAGGTCTTCGGGGCGATCCTTCCGACAACATCATCGGCATCAAAGGTATTGGAGAAAAAACCGCCACTCTGCTTATCCAAAAATTTGGAACGATTGAAAATATTTACAAAGCTCTCAAGAAGGACAAAGAGTCTTTCAAAAAAGCCGGTTTTAAAGACCGCATTATCGGACTTTTGGAAGAAGGAGAGGAAGAAGCCAACTTTTCAAAAATTTTGGGGACGATAAGACGCGATGCGCCGATAGAATTTGTCTTGCCGGCTAAAAACTGGAGCGAATCGGTGGATTCTGAAAAAATAGAACGGCTTTGGAACGAGCTTGATTTCAGAACTCTCGGCGCGCGGCTGAAAGACACGCTGTCGGGTTTTTCGGAAAAAGATGCGCCTGCGCGGGGAAATAAAGATGAAAGCGATAATGCCGATGCGGTGATGTCGCCAGAAATTCCAGTAAACGAAATGAAAGAAGTTTCTGTCGCTCTTTGGCTTTTGAATTCAAACATAACGAATCCAGAGCTGGAAGATATTTTAAATTATACCAACAAGAAATCTTTTGCCGAGGCGAAGAAAATCATATTGAGCGAAGTGGAAAAACAAGGGCTTGGAAAGGTATTGGAAGAAATAGAAAAGCCGATAATCCCAATTATTTCACAAATGGGAACAAGAGGAGTGAGAATAGATGTTCCGAGACTAAAAAGACTTTCGGTGGAATATCACAAAGAGCTGGATATTCTTTTGGAAAAGATCACAGGCTATTCCGGAGAAAAATTCAATGTGAACTCGCCAAAACAGCTGGGGGAAACTCTTTTTGTGAAAATGGGGCTTAAGACGAAAAATCACAAAAAAACAGGTGGTGGCGCGCTTTCCACCAAAGAGTCGGAGCTGGAAAAGATGCGCGATCTTCACCCGATAATTCCGCTTATTCTTGAATATCGCGAATTGCAAAAACTGCTGACGACTTATATTGACAATATTCCCGCAATGCTCGCCGAGGATGGCAGACTTCACACCAGCTTCTTGCAGGCTGGGACGACGACAGGCAGGATGTCATCGCAAAATCCGAATTTACAGAATATACCGAACAAATCGGAATTGGGTAGAAACATAAGAAAATCTTTTGTTGCCGATAAAGGCTTCAAGCTAGTCGCTTTTGATTATTCGCAAATGGAGCTCCGCATAGCCGCTTTTCTCTCGGGTGATGAAAAGCTGGTTGAGATATTCAGAAAGGGAGAGGATGTTCACACCGCGGTCGCTTCGGAAGTTTTCGGGGTGTCTTTTGACAATGTGGACAAAGAAATGAGAAGACAGGCGAAAGTGATAAACTTTGGCATAATTTACGGAATGGGGATAAATGCTTTGAGACAGAATCTTGGGACTGACCGCGAAAGCGCGCATAAATTTTACAATGAATATTTCAATAAATTCTCCGGACTCGCCGAATATTTGGAAAAAGTAAAAAATGAAACTTATAAAAAAGGATACACGGAAACTTTTTTCGGCAGAAGGAGATATTTTGAAGGGCTTAACTCGCCATTGCCGTACATTCGCGCCTCGGCGGAGAGAATGGCGATAAACGCGCCGATTCAAGGCACAGGGGCGGATATTGTGAAATTGGCTATGTCTAAAGTTGACGAATATTTAAGCGAGAATAATCTCAAAGAAGATGCGCGACTGCTTCTCCAAGTCCATGACGAATTGCTTTTTGAAATCAAAGACAGTCTGGTGAAAAAAGTATCGCTGGAAATTAAAAAAATAATGGAGGGCGTGATTTCTCCGAAAGAAATGAGGGGTATTGTCTGCATGGTTGATGTGTCGGCGGGGGATAATTGGGGAGAGATGGTTCGCTTCGCTCAATCTTAAAAATTAAATCTCAAATCTAAAAAATTAACGGAAATTTTATGTTTTATTTTTTATACGGAGAAGACAAAGAGAAAGCGAGGGGAAAAGCTCATGAGCTTTTGGACAGCTTGGTCAAAAAGAGACCGAAAGCGTCATTTTTCAAGGTTGACGGTGAGAATTTTAATCTCGGTAAATTGGAAGAATTTATCGGCGGGCAGGGACTTTTTGATAATAAACAGATAGTTTTTCTGGATAATATTCTGGAAGATAAAGAAATTAAGGAGGAGGTTTTGGACAAGATAAAAGAGATCAAAGAATCTCCGAACGCTTTTGTCTTTCTTGAGAAAAAGGCCGATAAGGCGACATTGGGGAAGATGGAGAAATCGGCGGAGAAAGTTCAAGAATTTAAAGCGGCGGGGAATGTCGGATTTGCGGGAAAGTCAGTAGATAAGTTTGATGTTTTCTTTTTAACGGATGTCTTTGGACGAAGAGATAAGAAAAATCTCTGGGCTCTTTATCAAGGGGCGCTTTCTCAGAATGTCTCACCGGAAGAAATTAACGGCATATTGTTTTGGCAGTTGAAGAGTATGATTGTTGCCAGATTGTCAAAAGACGCCAACGAGTCCGGATTAAAACCTTATGTTTTTCAGAAATCGAAAAGTTTCGCCCAAAATTACAGCGAAGAAGAAATGAAAAAAATGTCCTCCGCGCTTGTTTCCATTTACCATGATTCCAGAAGGGGAATTCACGATTTTGACATCGCGTTGGAGAGATTTATTTTAAGCATTTGATTTTAGAACACCTAGTAAAATCCACCCTTTCATTTTTTCAGTTTAAATGTACTTTGAATTACGAAATGCAAAAATTTATGGTCTGGTCGAGCAAAAACATTTAAAAACGAGCAGATTTTGCGACCCGAGGACCTAAATTTTTGCATTTCGTAATTCATAGGTATTATTTGTCCAGATTATTTTTTTATTTGTTTTTTTGAAAGGAGGAAAGAATGCCTAACTATACTTTGTTGATAAAGGTTGGGGATGGCGTGAATTCATTTTACGAATGTGAAATGAAGAACGGAAGGGGAATAAAAATTTTACTGGAAGGAGAAACTATTTTAAAAGATAAAAAAGAAGTTCTCGGCTGGATAGAAAAGAATTTACCACCCCTCTACATTGATCAGCTTAATAAGAGCAAGATTAATGTTGATAAAGTAAAAGAAGAGATGAAAAAATATTGATTTCTTGTCTGCGTTAAAAGTATTAAAAAGCCACCAATTGAATTACTTGGTGGCTTTTGATTAGGATTTAGGATTACTTCCTAATGTTCTAAACAACCATCATAGCTAAATGTCCAGCTGTGGGGGCGCTAAAGGACCAGGTGTTGGCGTATACTTGCTCAGACCTAGGGAACGGCACACGGCAACGATTGGCGCAATGTCCTCTTCCTTTCCGCCGTAGCGGCTCTCCCACCTCAACTTCACGCGGGAAGGTTGCGCTCCTGCTTCTTCTTGACATATTGGCGCTCCTTGCCACGGCTGGAAGATAATTTTGCAATATGCGGGATTATCATGTTTTCTGTTGTCGTAGCAATCCTTGTAAAAGTAAAGGCCGCCGCGATAACCCTTCCGAAGAAAACCAACAACGACACTCTTGGCGAGTTCAAGAGTTATAATATCCGCATCGTAGCCCGCCTCGTTGAAGCTGATGAAGCCGGGTAACTTCTGCTCCACCATAATCGCGAAGATATTAGGTCTCTCGCGTTCATCCTTGCCGCCGTCGTATCCACCGATGATTGTTGGATGGATACTGTGGAAACGCTGGAGTGTAAAGCCGGTATTTTCCTCAACTTGCCCAGAGGCAACCATGGAACTGGGAGCGCGAAGCGCGCCATCTACCCAAGACCAACTCGAGGGAACAGCTTCAACAATCCTTGCCATGACCCCTTGATCGTCGGGGATCTCAAAGAACAATTCACCTTTCATAATAAACCTCCTTTATCGGTTGAAAATTTATGATTACTGACTCATAGTCAGCCTAATTACTAAAATTACACTAGCGGAAACGCCAATAAAAATCAAGGACTCGACGATCAGACTTAACAATCAAAAGATATAATCACTTTGAATTACCAAACCACATATATTCTTACACCATCACTGCGAGCGAAGCGCGGAAGTCTATGATCATGCGCGACAAACTCTGGATTGCCGCGTCGGAATACCGACTCGCAAAGACGGAAAACGGGGGTTTGTAATTCAGGGTTTTTAAGTTGAATTTTTTCTAATTCGTGTTATATTTTGCAGACTGCAATAAAGTTGTTGCAATTTTTCTTTGGAGAAGCGCGCGCCCATAGCTCAGTCGGTAGAGCAGTTGCCTTTTAAGCAAATGGTCGTAGGTTCGATTCCTACTGGGCGCACAATTTGACACCATTCTAATACTAATTTTTGAGCTTATAGAGGCAAATCTATGGCGAAGATTCCGGCACCTGAAAGAAATAGGGAAAGGGATATGGCGAAGATGAGAAGATAGAAAATCACATCTCTTTTGAGCAGTGTTTCCTCGCGGTACTCCGCGTAAAATTCGCCGAAAGTTATTATTGAAAATACTAACGCCATAATTTGGGTCAAAAAGCCGGCGATTAAGAAAAAACCGCCAACTATTTCAAAAAGTCCCATCAGGATTACGAATACTGTTGCTGGTTTTAGGTGAACAGTTTCAAAAAACGCGTGCCACCTTTTCTTTTCCGAAGTTAGTTCAATGTAGCCGAGATTGATAAAAATCAAACCCAAAACGACTCTCAAAATCAATGGAGCCAAAAGACTGAAAGTTAAAAGGCTTGGGAATGTGTTTAACATAGCAGTATTATATTACATATATTGATAATGACAAAAAAGAGGTGATTAAATATTACAACATACCAGCAAGTTCTTTTGGTGAAATATTAATTTCTCTAAGAATTTGTCTCAGCAACCCTTTCCCGATATCTTCGTTGCTGCGATGAGGGACTAAAGTGAATCTTCCGTCGGGATGTTTGAAAAACATATGAGAACCTTTCTGTCGGATTTTGCAAAAACCCATTTTATTTAGTGCGCGAATTATGTCTTTTGATTTTAACGAAGGAAGCCGTTTGCTCATACTGTTACCAGATCAAGTCCTAAAAAATTAGGCTCATATGCAAAAAGCTCTAATTTCTTTCTATATTGAGGATCAGTCTGGGCAACCTCAAGACATAAGGAGATTGCTTCCCTCACTCTTTTTTTAAGCTCCGCGATAGTTTTTGCTTGCGTGTGGCAACCGGGCAAAGATGGAACAGACGCGACAAACAAGCCATCTGCGTCTTGCTCTATAATAACCTTAAATTGTTGTTTTTCCTTTATCATTTTTAAAAGTATAATCCTTAAAAAATAAAAAACAACTAACTCCGCGATGGGGTGCCATAGAGATTGAGATTGATTTATTCTGACACAGGGTTAATATTTCCTAATGAAAACAAATACTGCCGCAAAAAACAAAAACAAAGTTTTTGTTATTTCTTAGCGGATACACGCCGTCGCCCGTGGACAGATTCGGTGTGGAAAGAAAAGACTTTGCCAAAGTCGCTTTGAATTCTCAAAAAACAATCGCTTGGGAATCTGTCGAAAATCCGGCCAATTTTATCAAAAATTTGAAGAAAGAAGGATTTCATATTGTTGCGATAGAACAGGCGAAAAATTCCGTTGATTATAAAAAAGTAAAAATTAAGAAGCCCGTTTTATTTCTTGTCGGCAATGAAGTAGAGGGCATTCCTCAAAAACTTCTAAAACTTGCGGACATTGTCGCGGAGATCCCAATGAAAGGCGACAAAGAATCGCTCAATGTGTCAGTGGCTTTCGGAATCGCTTTGTTTAGGATGTTGGGAATTTAGAACATTGGAAATTTAGAATGATACAAATAATTGATGTTTATGATACAATTAAATGCCCTTAGAATAAGGATTTTTTGGTAATTATCTCAAAAATGATGCAATTAAGACTATTTAATGATACAATTTCGCTGTATGGAAAAACTCACAAAAAGGGAATTAAACATCCTTGAATTTATCAGGAAAAACAAAAAAGCCGGCAATGCCGAGATAGTAAATTATCTCGCATCCATTTCTTCTGGCGCTTCAAGAATAACAATAATAAGAAGTATAAATGCGCTGATTAAAGCCGAGCTTGTTGAACGCAAAGGAGAAGGCAGAAGCGTTTACTATGAAGAGAAATCGGCAAATCCTCTGCTCGCTTATTTTGACATTGAAGAATATTTTAAAAAATCTCCCGATGAGAGGAGTTTGGCTTTTGAAAGATTTAATTTTGGAATTTTTGACAGCCTTGGTGGAATTTTTTCCGAAGGGGAATCGGAAATTTTAATAAAAGAAAACAAAGAAGCCGAAGGGCACAAAAAAAAAGAAGCGACGATGATTTTAAACCATAAAAAAGCTCTGGAATATATTATAGGAAACAGAAACGAGTTTAAAAACTTAACATTGAAAAAGATTGAAGATGTTCACGGTCTTATCGTTGACGGATTGAGCGTGGCGAAAGGTTTAAGAAAAAAAGCCGTGGGCATTACCGGCACCAAATACAGACCGTTGGATAACGAATACCAGATAAGAGAAATGATGGGAAAAACGGTTGAGGTTGTAAATAAAAAACTGAACGATCCTTTTTCCAAAGCGATTTTTACAACGCTTATGATTTCTTACATCCAGCCGTTTGAGGACGGCAATAAGCGCGCATCAAGGCTTTTGGGGAACGCCATTCTTTTGGCAAACAATGCTTGCCCGCTTTCTTACAGAAGCGTCAATGAGGCTGATTACAAAAAAGCGGTGATTCTTTTTTATGAGCAAAACAGCGCCAGATTTTTCAAAGAATTATTTATTGAACAATTCAAATTCGCCGTCAGTAATTATTTTTTGGCTTGACAAGAAGCTCAATTTGTGCATAATAAGAGCAGATTTTGATAATTCAAGCCTGATTCTAGCCAATCTGGTTTGGTACTTTAACAATAGTCTACTGGACTAAAATGAAAGGAGAAATGTCGTGAAAATACTAGATAATGATTTAAGAAATCATTTTTTCAAACACTTTTTACCAAGCCTTAGCGGAAGGAAATTTTATGAACCAACTGCGTTTGGTTATTCGGTTTTTGAAATTTACCCCATAACCGCCAAAGAAAAGGAAAAATTAACCAAGTGTGTTGTGTTGGAAAAAGTGGAAAATGGTTTGGATAAAGCCACCTTGATAAAAGGCCACGATCATAATGGCAGGGTTTTTTCAGTCATAAGGATATTAGTTCAGCAAAAGGCGGTAGAGAATTACGATTATCCAGCACTTCCAACTTTACAAGAAATTTTTGATGAATTTCCGCATTTTAGAATAGACGATCGGTAATTTATTGTGACATTATTTCTTTCAGCCGTGTTTTTAAAGCAGGTCCGTTGGTCCAAACAGTGACGCGACCTGCTTTTTCTTTTGGCATTTTTACAACTTTTGGTGTAAGTGGCAGAAATGCGCGGAGCGGCCGCCGACTTTTAGGCGGGCGATTATACCGCCGTCTTTCTTTTGGCATTTTTCTCCTTCCAATCCGTAAACATAAAGCATTTTTTGATATCCTCCCTTATTGCCGGAAGGGTCGCGGTAGTCAGAATCGGAAGTGCCTCTGGCTTCAATCGCTTTCTTTAAAATTTTTTTGGTAGAAGTGAAAATTGATTTCATTTCTTCTTGAGTCAAAGACGAAACTTGCCTCAACGGGTGAATTCCGGCCAGCCACAAAATTTCATCGGAATAAATGTTGCCGATACCGGCAAAGACGGACTGATCCATCAAAACCGTTTTAATTTTCCCTTTTTTGCCGGCTTGTCCCGTTTGTGGCGGGGATAGCCGATCTTGGAATTTATTAAAATCAAAATCTGGGGCGGTCGGATCGGGGCCTAAATTATTGATATCTTCCAGTTCGCTTAATTTATCGGTCGGACACAGCAGAACTTTGGCGAATTTTCTTAAGTCGCTTAAGGCCAGTTGCTTGCCGTTGGATAAATCAAAAACAAGATGAATAAAGCGGTTTTGGGGGTCGTCTCTTATTGCCCCCGCTTCTTTGCCCAGCCATCTTGCTCCGCCTTTCTTGGGCGGGGTTACCAGTTCCCATTTGCCGTAAAGAAAATGGCCGGTCATTTTCTGATGGACGAGGATTGTCTTGTTGCCAGTTAAATCAATGAGAATATTTTTACCCAATCTTCGAACATCTAAAATTTTCTCGCCGACAACTTCTTTTTTAAAATTTTCAAAGGGGGTATTTTTTCCGCCTAAGGCGGACCCGCCTCGGGCGGGAAACATCTTTTCCCAGTCAGTCTCAACACCCGCGATTTTTAGTCCCGGCAAAATTTTTCGCAAATCCGATACTATGGTTTGGACTTCGGGTAATTCAGGCATAAATTTCAATCTTAAAAATAAAATCTAAAAACTGATTAAAGTCTAAAAAATAAAAACTTTTTACCTTACCAAAATAAGTCGGGTTGGTTTTGCCTGACTCAAATCTCGCTATGGCTGATTGTTTTGTGCCGAGTTTTTGGGCAAGCGTTTCTTGGCTCAAGCCGGCTTTCAAGCGTTTTCTTGTTATCATTTCTATTAGAGCGTATTGAGGCGCTAAATCACCATAAGCCTTTTTGACTGTTTTATCTTGCAGTAGTTTCTTTTTTAATTCATTGAAATTTTTCATAATGCTAATATAACATATATGTTATTATTGTTCAAGGCCGTCAAATCTTTTTATGGCGATGCTGATTTCTTTCTTTGGTATCTTAGAAGTTTTTTTGATAAAACCGTGCAACAAAATCGCTTTGTTTTTGGAAAAAGCGTAAAAAATTCTAACATTTTGACTGCCGTGGATTCTTAACTCAAATATTCCCCTTAAAACCATTTTACTATGAGGCAACCCAAGCGCATTGCCAAACTTTTCCAGCAAGTTGATTACATGGATTGTTCTTGCGGCAGTATTTTTCTCCAGCGATTCAATGAATTTCTCAACAGAGTTATTGTAGATTTCAATTTTCATTATTATTTTTTTTCATCTCGCTAATATTTTTTGGTAAACATATCATTACCGGACGGCGTAAATTTATGTATAATTTATATCACAACAATGAAAAAAATATTATACATATCTTTATTTTGCGCAATATTTTATTTTTCCTGGTTTTTTGCGGGAAGCCCGGATATTTTGAGTTGGCAGAAAATTTCTATAATCAAGAATGCTAAAAATTTCATCGCGTCGGTGTTTTTTGCCGACAGCACTACGACGGAGGCGCTGAAAGAGCATTATTCCGCGGTTGAAAAGACAAAAAGTAAAATAAAATTGCTCATCGTCGCGGGACACGACGATGAATCCGGCGGAGCGGAGTTTAGAGGAGTGAAAGAGGCGAAAATCAACCTTGACCTGGCGCTAAATTTGGCGGAATTTTTTAAGAGCAACGATAAATTTGAGGTCACTCTTGTCCGTGATAAGAACGGCTACAATCCTATTTTCCTTAATTATTTTGACAAAGAAAGAGAATCAATAAAAGAATTTTCCAAGAAACAAAAAGAAACAATGTCCGAGCTTGTCCGCGCAGGCGATGTGTTTAGCGTGGAAGGGGTCATTCACAATTCCGCTCCAGCCGAAACGGCCTTGAAACTTTACGGCATAAACAAATGGGCCAATGAAAATAATATTGATATCGTCCTCCACATACATTTCAATGACGATCCGACTCGCAATAGAAAAAGGCAGGAGGAAGGAAAATATTCCGGCTTTGCCATCTATGTTCCCGAAGCCCAATACTCAAACGCCAGAGCAAGCAGGGCAGTGGCAGAGCCGATTTTCAGCCAGCTGGCGAAGTTTTATCCAGTGAGCAATTTTATACAGGAGCAAGATGGAATCGTGGAAGATCAGAAGCTTATTGCCATCGGTGCGCATAATACCCTTGATCCAGTCGGAATGCTCATTGAGTACGGCTACATATATGAGTCGCAGTTTACAAATGATAAAATAAGAAAATCTGTGATAAAAGAGCTAGCTTTTCAGACCTATATCGGCTCGGTCAGCTTTTTTGAGAATAACCAGAAAAAATTACTTGCTTATGATACTTTACTTCTTCCTCATAAATGGGAAGAGACTCTGCAAAAAGGCGTAAAAAACAACGAGTCAATTCTCGCTCTTCAAACCGCCCTGAATTTTGAGAAGTTGTATCCGCCGGAGGGTTTTAATAAGCATGATTGTCCGATAACCGGAAATTTCGGCCATTGCACTTCGCTGGCTTTGAAAAAATTTCAGAAAAAATACGGCATCAATGATGAGGCAGGCGAAATGGGGAAGCTGACGAAAAATAAACTCAATGAGATGTATTCATTCTGAAAAAGTTAAAAGTTTATAAAGTTATCAAGTTCATAAAGTTAAGAACCCCGAATTACGAAATGCAAAAATTCAGGTCCTCGGGCCGCAAAAGTTGTTTATCTCTAAATGTTTTTGCTCAACCAGACCTGAATTTTTTGCATTTCGTAATTTGGGGTAAGAAAAAAAAGATTCTATGAAATTAAAAGTATAAACTTTTAATTTCTAACGGCTTGCCCCAAGAATTTTAAGCGCTTGCTTAACCCTTTCGCTTGCGCCTGTGATGTTTTTGTCAACTTGTTTAAGAGCTTCTCTGGCTTGGCTTTGGCTGTAGCCTAAAGATTTCAGCGCTTCCATCGTATCCACCTCGTCTTTCAAGCTTATTTCGCCGGATTCTTCTCGGCCGAATTTTCCTTTTAGCTCCAATATTATTTTTTCAGCGATTTTTTTGCCGATGCCGGAAACTTTCACGAGATGGGAGATGTCTTCCGAAGCCACGGCTTTTTTAAGGGTCGGAATAGTGGCGGCGTTAATGACTCCCAAAGCTGTTTTCGGTCCGATTCCGGAAATGGAAATAAGCATTTCAAAAAAATTCAACCCCTCTTTTTCTTCAAAGCCGTAGAGGGTGAGAGCGTCTTCGCGAACCGCCAAATATGTCCAAAGTGAAATATTGGCGGACTCTTTTATTTTTTCAAGCTGTTCAGAAGCCAAAAAAACTTTATAACCAACTCCGCCGACCATAAGAATTATGAATTTTGCGTCTTTGTGTTCAACAGTACCTTTTAATTTGGAAATCATATATAGGACTTACGCAGTCGGCGCATTTCTTCGTTGCTTCGCTCCGATGCTCCCTCACCATACTGCGAAGTATGGTTCGGTCGCTTCTCGCTCGCGCCTTGAACTGCATCCAACTGCGTAAGTCCTAATAATGATAACACGAAGCGAAAAATGAGACAGGCCTGTGATTTTTGGCACTAATATGCTAGTCTGACACCAGTTATTTTATTTTGCAGTTCTTTTCAATTTGAAAAAAAGGGGGGGGAAGATGTTATGAGTCCAATAGCTCATGTGATTATAGAAATTTTAGCCGGTGGCGGTCTCATTTCTTTGTGTCTTAAGTTGTATAAAGATAAAAGAAGAAACTTAGAAAATGGAAAAATAGAAATAAAGTTTACCGAGACTTACAAGGAAGAAGAGTCAATCAACATTAGGCATATAGATTTGATTTTAGAAATCAAGTACCGCTTGTTAGGGGGAGAGCACAACAAAGAAGAAACAGCCATAATAATTAACGATCTAATGAAAAGGCAATGCAAAATCAGAGGATTTCGGATTAGAAATAATACCAAAAAAACTTTCAACGAGATAAAAGATATTATGGAAGAAATTAAGCCTTTGTTGCCGTGTCTCGCTAATTCTGAAATGGTTGACATAAAATATAAAATTTCGGAAATGACAATTCCGAATTGGCCAAAAGATATTTTTGTCAAAGCTTAGACAAAAATCACCCAACATCTGATAATTTTTTTAAGGAGAAATAATATGGGTAAAGGGAACAAGCCTCGTTTTACCAGAGTTAGAAAAGATGCCAAAATTAAGGCGAGGTCGCAGAAAGTGATATTACTGACGACACTGAGGGTGAACGCAGATTCAAAGCTAACAAAGCCAACAAAGACGCACAAGAAAGTTACGAATTTATCCAACTTCTTTTATTTATTTCGACATTTTAGCTCAAAACAGACAAAATTGAAAAGCCTTTTATCTTCGGATAAAAGGCTTTTTTCTATGCCGGTCTTGTTTTTTGCAAAAAGTCTGCTAGAGTATCTCAATAACAAAGATAACAATAATTATTCATTTAGATTCTGTAAAATTTTATTTGTTAGATTTTAATTAGATTTGAGATTTTAATTTTTAGATTGAAACACATGCCAATAATACAATCAGCAAAAAAAGCCTTAAGAGGGTCAAAAAGAAAGAGAGTTTATAACATCCGCCGAAAGGATGCCATGAGTGATGTTCTTAAAAAGATCAAGAAACTTGTCGCCGAAAAGAAAGTAGCGGAAGCCAAGGCGATATTGCCGTCAGCTTATCAAGCCATTGATAAAGCCGCTAAAATCGGATACATCAAGAAAAACAACGCATCCAGAAAAAAGTCCCGAATATCGGCGTTGATAAAAAAAGCCGCCTAAAAACAAAAACTCCTACAAGGAGTTTTTGTTTTAAATTACCAATGCCCCCGCGAGGAATCGAACCTCGATTGCAAGCTCCGCAAGCTTGCGTCCCCCGCCTGCCATAGCCTATGCCCCTGTAAGGAATCGAACCTTAATTTCAGGTTCCGCAAACCTGCGTTCTATCCATTGAACTACAGGGGCTTAGGGCATGGCGGGCAGGTATCCACCCCGACGTTAATGTCGGGGAGCCGACCGTAGCGTCGGCTTTGAACGACGAATTCTGTTATGCCGTTAGTCTAATATAGCCGTCATTTATCATTTTTTCAATACAGTCTTTTCTTTTGAGATTTTTTATTTTCATTTCTATTTTTCGAGCAATAAGAAGAGAGTCATACTCTTGAGACAAAACCAATTTAAACCCATTCATTTTTTTGGTTGTCTGAGTGTGATCATTGTTATGCTGTTTCAATCGTCTTTCTAAATCGTTGGTACTGCCAACATAAAATTTACTATTGTTTCCCTTAAGTATATAAACGCACCCCTTCTTTTTTGTTTCCATAATTCCTTAAATGACAGTAATCTATTTGTGGATAACCGTCTGTTGAATAATTTTTGAATGGTACTGTAAAATTTTCAAAACCCCAAATACTCCGTTATCGTCTGAACAAGAGGCTCAGCCATTTCTTCTTCTTCAATGTGGCGAGATAAGTATTCTCTTATTTCTTCAAGGTCAATTTGTCCTGCCGATACGGTCGTGTAAGGAAGAGTTTTCTTTAGTGACTTTATGATTATGACATTGCCGGACGGTCTTTCGTCCACCCAGAATTTTTCAATGTTTTGGTACGGATAAAGATATTTGTCAACAATAATTCCTTTGCCATTGAGCTCAATGTTAATGAGCGACGGCTTCCGCGCCGCGTACATACTCAAGGTGAAGGCGCTCAAAATTATGAATATGGCGAAAATTACATTGTTGAATATTACCGCCGCCGCCGCGGCGGAAAAAGCGATAATTCCGAGCGCCCAAAACCAGTCAGAGCTTTTCTCTCTGTGATTGTATTCATAAGCTTTCCACTGGATTATTTCTCCTTTCATAAAATTAAATCAGAACTCGTCTAGATATTGAAAATCACCATAAATAAACTTTTTATATTAAGAGGCGAGATCTTTAAGATGAGAACAAATTCCGTTACGCATAAGACTGTGGACACAAGACACCACGCGCACCACTCTTTAATCAAAAGCATTTGAACCATCACGAGGTAAATGGAAAACAGAAAAGCTCCAAGAGTCATAATCGGCGGAATAAACATAAAATAACCTAAATTAAGTCCGGGCAAGAATAAAGCGGCAAGAAAAAATAAAAATATGAAAGCGAAATAAAACATCCCCATAACTTCCAAAGGGATGCCCAAGAATGTTGAATACCGGCTGTGTACCACGGCGTCGCAGTTTGAATCAAGCGGACAGACTAGCGTTTCTTTGCGTTTCTTTTTTGTAAATATATAAAAAGCCAAAAATAATCCGCCTAGGGCGATGATGATGGGAAGGAATTGCAAAATTTGTTGAGCCGTTGTCATTTCTTGAATCTTATCATGAAGATGAACAATCAGCCAAACGAATAATCAAAATTGGTTTTATGTAAGCCGGATTAATTACAATTTCCCAACTGGCGGTATCTACGGGATAAAGTTCGAAATAATTCCGAATTTTGGCGGTGTTTTTTGATTGATGTTCGAACTTCGTCCAAAAAACACCGCCAAGTTTTACATTCAGCGAAATTGAAAGAGGTTGCCGAGGCGCAATGCGCCGAGGCAACCAACCTTGATTTTTCGAAATGTGATTCTTGGCGGAGAGGGAGGGAATTTCTCTCCTTACGGGAGCAGTATCCCGATTGGATTTTTTGTTCATTCAGAAACTCCAAAAAATACTCAATCGGGCTTCGAATCCCTCACATTCTGCTCCCCAGCAGAACTCCTCTCCGCATAAAAAAATCACGCCACGGGATTGGCGGATTTTTAAAATGCGGAGAGGGAGGGATTCGAACCCTCGAGGGACTTTTAAGGCCCCTGCCTCTTTAGCAAAGAGGTACATTAGACCACTCTGACACCTCTCCTAAAATATTCTGCTTAGCAGAATATTCGGATTAATTGAAACATTAGCACAGACAGTTCAATTTTTCTATAATTACGGAATTATTTCATGCCATCTAATTTCAACGGCATCTGTTTTATCTTTTTCCTATCAATAATAAATATGTAGATTATGTCCAAAATCGCGAAAGTTTGCACTATGAGCAAAGCGATGAACCAATATTTGTGGCCGTTTCTCGCCGACTTCCACAGAGCGACGCCTTTCCACGGCAGAACCCACAGCAAAATAAGCGCGAAAAACCAAATGTTTTGTGAGATGAATGGATCCATATGTTATTATAATAAGATTATTTCAATTTATATTCAAGTGAAACTTATGGAAAGCTACACTAAATTAGTCAGAGATAAAATACCGAAAATTCTAGATAAGAAGGGGGTGCTTTATGAAAAGAGAATCGCTTCAGACGAAGAATACAAAGTGGAGCTTGTCAAAAAGCTCGGAGAAAAGACGGAAGAATTTTTAAAGGACAATAGCCCTGAAGAATTGGCGGATGTTATTGAGGTGATTGAAGCTTTGAAAAAAATGACCGATTATGAAAATGTGGAGGAGATCAGAAGAAAAAAACTGGAAGAGCGGGGCGGTTTTGACCAAAAAATAATCCTTAAAGGAGAAAAATAATATGCCGATACAGCGCAAAAAAGAAACGGGGAGACTGTTGGGAATTGACTTCGGATTGAAGCGAGTGGGAATCGCTTTGTCCGACGAAGATCAAAAAATCGCTTTTCCAAAAATTGTTTATCCAAATGACAAAAAATTGGTTAACCAAATTGCTAAATTCTGCGCGGAAAATTCAATGATCGCAATAATTCTTGGCGAATCAAAAAATTTTAAAGGGGAAGACAATCCGATTATGAAAGACATTTTGAAATTTAAGACAGAAATTGAAAATGCAACATCTCTGCCTGTCTATATGGAGCCGGAATTTATGTCATCGTCCGAGGCGAAAAAGATGCGCGTCGAGGACGATAGCGGAGAAATGATTGACGCCTCCGCCGCCGCGGTAATCTTGCAGAGTTATTTGGATAAGACCAAAATCTAAAAATCTCCCTCCCGCGCTCTTTTCTTTTTCCCTAAAACCTACCACCTACAAACTAAAACCTATTTTGTGTGTGGCACGAGTTCAGTTTTCATGTTAAATTTGGATCATTATTTACGAGGACTGCATACAATCATGATTTCATACGAAGATTTTAAAAAAGTGGAGATAAAAATAGGGAAGATAATAAGCGCCGAGAAAATTCTGGACACTGACAAACTCCTGCTTTTGAAAGTTGATTTCGCCGAAGAGTCGCCGAGGCAGATAATTTCCGGCATTGCTATACATTTTTCAGACCCATTAAGCTTGGTTGGCATCAAATGCGCGTTTGCGACGAATCTGGAGCCGAGAACAATCCGCGGTTACGAAAGTCAGGGAATGATTCTCGCGG
>LBYO01000017.1 GCA_000996205.1 Parcubacteria group bacterium GW2011_GWA1_40_21
TTACATCTTTCTCATATTTCTTTGAGTCCGGATTCCAGATATGCCATTGCGGCGGCACAGACCAAAGGCATTGTTTACAAAATCAACGCCAAGACTTACGAAGTTGAAAAAGAAGCAATTACCGAAAAAGGTGCAGAACCGCACGGTCTCCGAATTTCTCCGGACGGTAAAACTTCTTACATAGCGATGCTCAAAGGGAAGAGTTTAGGCATTCTTGATATAGAAAAAATGAGCTTGTCTTATGTTCTGCTCAAAGGCGCGGCAGTGCAGACGGGAGTGACGGAAGACGGGAAATACGCTTTGGCTTCCGTGTATGATGCCAAAAGTTTGGCGGTTTACGACATCGCTTCCAAAAAATTAAGTTATGTTGATCTGCCGAAAGAAGCGAAAGGGCCGGTCCAACTTTATCCGACGCCGGATTCCCGCTTCGTCTATGTGGCTGATCAAGGTTATTATTTTGACCAGCCCGCGAGCGACTTGGTCTACAAAATAGACTTGCAAGAGATGAAAGTAGTAGAAACCATTAAAGGCGGAAATGCTCCGCACGGAGTAGCAGTTTCTCAAGACGGAAAATTTGCCTATATAACAAATCTTTTAAGCGATGATTTGTCCGTGATTGACACTGCTTTAGGAAAAGAAGTCGCCAAAATAAAAGTGGGCAAGATGCCGAACGGAGTAAGCTTGTTTTACGGCGAGGGTTTGTCTTTAGCTCCCGCTTCCGATGAAAAAGGAAATCTTAAGGCGGAAGAAACGGCGTTTGATTTCGGGACTGTTCCAATGTATGACGGCAAGGTCAAGCACTCTTTCACTTTGAAAAATGATGGGCAAGGTCCGGTAAAAATTTCCAAAATCTACACCTCCTGTATGTGCACGGAGGCGATATTGATCGCGGATAATGTTAAAATAGGCCCATTCGGAATGCCGGGGCATGATGGTTTAATCTCATTTGCCAACAAAGAAATATTGGCGGGAGAGAACGCAACGATTGAGGTTTTCGTTGACCCGGCCGCTCACGGCCCGCAAGGCACAGGTCCGGCAAGAAAAGTGGTGTATATAGAAACGGACGACTCTCAGAAAATCCAACTTGTTTTGGACATCAATGTCATTCGTTAAATTAGGCTGATTCATAAAGCTCGCCTTGACGGAAAGCGATTATCGGGGATACAATTACAGTATGAAAAATATCATTCAATTTTCAATTGAAAAAGGGCAAGACGGATATTACACCGCCTCGGCAAACGATTTTGCCATTGTCACTCAGGCAAAAAACTTTGAAGACTTGATAAAGAATATCCGTGAAGCAACTGAGCTTCATTTTGAAGAAGTTCTTGATGAAGAGAAATCCATAAGTCAAAATCCTTCTATTTTTATCAACTACGAAATTCCAATATCTCTTTATGCCTAAACTTAAGCGGCTTTCTGGCAGGGAGGTTGTAGTTTTTTGCGAGCAGTATGATTTTAAAGTCAGCCGACAAAAGGGAAGCCATATAAACTTAACGCGTCTTGCTTCAGGAAACAAACAAGTGGTAACAATACCAAATCACAAGGAAATAGACCGTGGGACATTGCATAATATTTTCAAAAAACTCTTGTCATTTATTTCAGAAACTGAACTGAGAAAATTCTTTTACACGGGCAATTAAATATTTTTTGTTTATAAAATCTATGAAAAAAATAAAATTAAAACAGACGGAAATTCTTCTGCTTGCGCTTATTGCCGTTATCGCTTTGCTCTACGCTTTTGAAACTATTACGGGGAAGGGTATTCAAGGCGGGCTGGCGGTTAAGAGCGATAAGACGGAAAAGGTTTTTGAAGAAAATTACGAGCAAAAAATTATTCCGGAAGACGGAGTCGTGTTGCCGGTAAAGTGGAGAAATCTAGGAACACAAATGACGAATGCCGGCGTGATAGACAAATCCAAGATGGAAGAATTGTATGCCAGTCGGGGAGGATTGAATGATGAAGAGAAAAAGTTGCTTGAAGGAATTGATAACGGTAACCTTAAAATCACCAGAGAAAATTCAGGCTTCGTTCTGAATCTTTTGTGGGCGCTTGGACTTGGCAATAAAAATGAAATTCTGGAAAATGGCCCGATGAGCGACAAGAAATACGGCGGAGCCGGAAATTTCGCCTCAACCGGAGGTTGGACACTGTCTCAGGGCAACCCTGAAGGAGAGCAAACTCCCTACAGGGCAGGCGCGATGAATCATTACTCAATGCACAAGTTTATAGTTTTAACTTCCGAACAGCAGGCACTCGTGGAAAAAGTCTCCAAAGGAATTTTTCGCCCCTGTTGCGGTAATTCTACTTACTTTCCCGACTGCAATCATGGTATGGCAATGCTTGGTTTGCTTGAGCTAATGGCATCGCAGGGAGTTTCGGAAGATGAAATGTACAAAACGGCTTTAGCGGTCAATTCTTATTGGTTTCCGGATACTTACATAACTATCGCCAAATATTTGAAGTCTCAAGGCAAGAATTGGGAAAGTGTTGACCCGAAAGAAATATTGGGTTTTGACTATTCAAGCGGGGCAGGGTTTCAGAAAGTCAAAAGCAAAGTAGAAAATTCCGGCTTCAAAGGCGGAGGAAGCTGCGGGGTGTAGGAACTTGGAATAGGAGATTTTTGAAAGCCAAGCCCAAGCCCAAAAGCGACATCGCATGTCGCTTTTGGGCTTGGTGTTTTTACAACCCATCACCTAAAACCCACGACCTTCTGAAAATGGATTTTGAGATGTTTTTTTGTTAGTCTGGTAATTACAGAAAAGCCAAAGTAGCTCAGTTGGCAGAGCACCGCTTTCGTAAAGCGGGGGTCGTGAGTTCGATCCTCACCTTTGGCTCTAGATTGAATTTTTGATAAAATATAAAAATGATCTGCAATAAAATAAATTATATAATCAAATTGTCAAAGATGTTTAAATTTTTATCGGTATTTTTTTTAATTTTCGCCTGGGTTTTTTCCGGTTGGTCGCCGACAATGTCCGCGGCTGGCGATACGAATAAAATTTCCAAAAAGGAAGTCAAAATTAAATTTGACAATTCCCAATTAGTCGGCAAGTACGAAATGCGGGGCGCTTCTTTTCACAAAACGATAAAATCGGATAAAGCGGAAAAGACCGAGGTAAGAATCGGCAACGAAAACGCCGCTTCTTTTGAACCGTCTTTTGAATTTAAGAAATGGGATGAAGTTCGTTTTAAGATAACCCCGAAGATGGGAGCGGTTGCTGAGACGGATAAAGATTTTGATGTAGTGGGCGACAAGATAAAATATAAGACCCCAAAAGAAGAAGTTGATTTTTACGAACTGATGGACTCCCCGGCTCTCCATGGGGGAGGATACGAAATTGAACGGATTTTAAATGAAAAACCAGCGACAAATGTTCTTGATTTTGATATGGAAACGGAAAATCTGGAATTTTTCTACCAGCCGATTTATACCGACGCGGAAATAGAAGAAAAAGCAAGCAACGAAGATTTTGTCAACAGAGACGCGATGGGTTCGTATGTCGTTTATTATAAAAATGTTCCCTTAAATTATATCGGGAGTAAAAATTACGGAACGGGAAAAGTCGGGCAGATATACCGGCCGAGAATTGACGACTCGGCGGGAAATTCTGCTTACGGCGAATTGAATATAGATGTCACCGCCAAAAAACTTACTGTTACCATTCCTCAAGATTTTTTGGATACGGCCATCTATCCTATCTATCATGCTTCAGGTCTGGTTTTCGGATACCAAACTATAGGCACAGCCGGCAACATAACCATAGAGAACAGCATAAAGGGCTCGGTATTTACTATGGGAACAAACGCCGGAGCGGTAGATTCAATAACTGTCTACAGCAACCCTTCCGCCACGACCCGAACTTTTGGAACGGCTATTTATGTGAGTTCGTCCAACGCTTTAGTGGCTAATAGTGGCAGTACCGCGCAAACACCGGCGGCAACGGGCGCCGCATGGAGGACGGTTACTTATGGTACTAGGCCAAGTCTAACAGGCGGGACAAATTACATACTGGCCGAATGGGGCTCAAGCGGTACAGGAACTCATGTTATTTATTATGACACGGGGACAACCAACCAAGGACAGACGGATGCTAATACCGGTCCCTTCACCTGGCCGAATCCGCTCGTTCCTTCCGGCACTACTAATAAATATTCTATTTACGCCACCTATTCCCCTGTGCCCGATGCTCCGACTTCTGTTGCGGCAACGGACGGATCTGCTACCGATAAAGTGACAATAACTTGGACAAAATCTACCGGAGCGACTGATTATCATGTCTGGCGCGATTCAACTGATTTGGGCGCCGCCGGCGATGTGGCGACATTTGACGACACGGGCGCGGCCGCGCCGACAGTTACGGCTGGAACAGCAAGCGCGACGGATGGATCGGCTACCGATAAAGTAACACTAAGCATCAGCGGAGCTTCCGCCAATAATGGCACTACTTATACTTACAAGGTTGTCGCTTCTAACGCCGCCGGCAATAGTGCGGATAGTGCCACCAATACCGGATATAGAGGCGTTGGTTCGTTGACTTATCAGTGGAACAGAAGTTCCGGGGACGCTGATTCAGGTTATTCAACATTGTCCGGCGCCACCACAGCGCCGTATGACGACACTACCGCGCCGGCGCCGACCATTACCGCCGGCACTGCCAGCGCGAGCGATGGAACATCTGCAGATTATGTTTCTTTGAGCGTAAGCGGACAAAGCGCCAATGTCGGAGCGAGCAGATATTTTTACGCCACAGTGAGTGCTACTGGCGCTTCGTCTGCGGATACAACTCATGATAGAGGATATATTGGTGTAGGTTCTCTTACTTACCAATGGCAAAGGTCGACCGCCGACAGCGATGCGAGTTATGCAAATATAGATGGCGCGACCACTGCGAGCTACAACGATACGGGTGCTCCATCTGATGGAAGCGGGAGGTACTACAAAGTCGTTGAGGATGCCACCGGCGCGACCCAGCAAACTTCCACCTCTGATAGAGGTTACAGATCGGTGGCAGTCTACTCCGTTTCCATTACACCCGCCGGAGATATTGAGTATGGCTTCGTAAGTTTAAGCAATTCAACGACGACTATTGGCAGTACCTACACCAAAACCGCGGCCAACGACGGCACTGTGGTCGAAAAATTAAATGTAAAGTCGTCAGATGCCACAACGGGGACGACTTGGACACTCGCCTCCACTATTGGTAGCAATCAATTCAAACACGAATTTTCCACGACGACCGGCGCGACTTGGACAGTGATGCCGGACAGCGCGACTTATGTGACCGCCAAGCCGTCTGTGGCGGTAAGCGGCACGGTAGATTTTGACTTTAGGCTGACGGCGCCCAGCTCATCTGATTATCAGCAAAAATCAATTACCATTACCGTGCAGGCGGTGGCGCCGTAAGACATGGGTCACATAACACATAACACGAGACATGCAATTTCACGACACACTAAAGAAAAAGATGGATGCGTTTGTTCATTTAGTGTATAGAATCACAAAAGATTTTCCTAAGAGTGAATTATATGGAGCGACATCGCAACTTTGCCGCGTGGCGCTTTCTGTTATTCTAAATTATATTGAAGGGTATGCTCGGAAAAAACATCTTGTAAAAATCAACTTTTTTGAGACATCGTATGGTTCTTTGCAAGAGAGCAAATACCTTTTGGAGTTTGCTCTCAAAGAAAATTGGATCCAAGAGTCCGATTATAAGGCGACATTTCAATTAGTCGAAGAAGTTGGAGCAATGCTTTGGCGCACTAATGAACACTTGTCTCGTGATATGTGATATATGTCTCGTGATTTTGTTCTGTGGATAACTTTTATTTGCTTGATATAAACAATGAGATATAATAATAATGCTGATATTAAATTTGTTTTTTCAAAAATTATTAATTAAATTTTATTAAAAATAAAATGAAACAAAGTCTTCGTGTTTGTGTTATCGCCGTAGCGCTTATTGCGGGGGGGGGTCTTTTATTGGGGCATATAACTAGAGCGGCCACCACGGCCAATGTTACTGCGACAGTGACAGCCGTCAATCTCGCTATTTCCGTAGCGGACGGTTCAATTGCTTATGGTTCCGTGAATCTTAGCACCGCGACCACCACGGCGAACAATGGCGAAACTCAAGTTGTTACCAATGACGGCTCCACGATGAAATTGAATGTCAAATCGTCGGATGCCACCGGCGGAACGGCCTGGACGCTTGGAACATCTATCGCCTCAAATGTATTCAAACACGAAGTTTCCACCACCACCGGTTCAACCTATATGACTTTTCAGGCGACCGACACCTATCTTACGGCATCAACATCAATAGCGGCCGGTCTTACGCAAAACCTGGATTTTCGTTTTACCACGCCATCCGGCACAACCGACTTCGTTCAAAAATCAGTAACTGTCACTGTCCAAGCGGCAACGCCGTAATTTGGAATATAGAATTTTAGAATGTAATGAAATTTTTTAAGCACATATCGCCGGGTGTTTTATTTGTCCTTGCCTTGTTCGCGATGTTGTTTTTTTCATCAACCATTAAAGTTTCTGCGAAAGTCGGCGTAGGTATGGCGGCAGGGGAAATACGGTTAACAGAATTAATCAAGCCTGGCGGCATATATTCTCTTCCAAGCCTGCGAATTTTTAACACTGGCGACGAAACAACCACTTATGGAATGGGGGTGGCGTATCATCAGGAAAATCCGCAACTTCGGCCACGCAAAGATTGGTTTGTTTTCAGCCCGAGTACTTTTACGATTCAGCCGGGAGAAAGCCAAGAAGTTTTGGTTACTATGATTGTTCCGGTTAAGGCTGAACAAGGCGATTATTTTGCGTTTATTGAAAGCGGTCCGGTCGGAACAGACAAACCTGGCACCACCGTCGGCATCGCGGTCGCCACAAAACTGTTTTTTACTGTGGCGCCAGCAAATATCTGGCAAGCTGTTATGCATAGAGCATCGGCGTTTTTCAGAATTAATTCGCCATGGTCATGGATAGGACTCGGCGTTGCGCTGTTTGCCACCGCCGTTTTTCTTTTTAGAAAATTCTTTTCATTTAACATAGGTGTAAGAAAATAATAATGTTCAATGGTCAGCAAAAAATTCCGTGTTATTTTAATACTCATATCTATTCTTATAATTATCACCACCGCGTTTTTTAAGTCGGAAATTTTTGCGGCTGAAATTACCGCGACGATAAAGATAAGTCTTTGCGGCGACAGCGTTATCGGCGCGGAAGAGCAATGTGACGGAGCCACTTTGGGCGGAGCGACTTGCGTCAGTCGCGGATTTTCAGGTGGCGCATTGGCTTGCGGTCTTTCTTGCGAATTCAACACTTTGTCTTGTTATTCCAGTGGAGCCTCTTCTTCCTCTGCCACTGGTGGCGGAGGCGGTGGAGGGGGCGGTATTACGGCGCAAGTTGTCACAAATGTTATTTTTTCTGGTCGGGCATATCCCAAAAGCGTTGTAACTCTTCTAAAAGACGCGCAAATTGCCGCTACCACTGTTGTGGGCGAAGATGCGAAATTTCAGATAACTCTCTCTGATCTTTCCGGCGGGAATTACATTTTTTCGGTATATGGCGAAGATAAAAAAGGCTTCCGTTCCTCTCTTCTGACTTTTCCGGTAGGGGTTACTTCCGGCGTCACCACCAGAGTGAGCGGAATTTTTGTCGCTCCGACTATAGCGGTGGATAAAATCGAAGTAAAGAGGGGGGACAACATTGCTATTTTCGGACAATCGGTCCCGAAAACTGAAATTACAATTTCCGTAAATTCCGAGGAGGAATTTTTCAATAAAACTGATTCGGATTCAGATGGGGTTTATTTGTATAATTTTGATACAAGCGTTTTGGAGATGGGTCAGCATCTAGCAAAATCTAAGTCCTCGTTAGATGGAGAGATAAGTTCATTTAGCAAAGCGGTGGGCTTTACGGTCGGCGCGAAAACGGTTATGGCCGAAGAACCCAAAAAAGTGCCTGAAAAAGGGGATTTGAACAACGATAAGCGCGTAAACCTTGTTGATTTTTCTGTCGCCGCCTATTGGTATAAAAGGCCGAGCCCGCCGACAAGCACTGATTTGAATAACGACGGCAAGGTGAATTTAGTGGATTTCAGCATTATGGCGTTTTATTGGACGGGATAAGCCCGCTTTGCGGGAATTTCTAATTTTCAATTTCTAATTTCTAAACAAACCCAAATGACCAAAATTTTTAAATTTATAAGAATTGACGCAAAAAATCAAATCAACGCGATTTCTGTCGGAATTTTTATACCTCCGGAAATTACGCTTATTGATGCCGTCATTGGCAATTCAATCATCAATTTTTTGGTTGAGAAGCCGAGTTTTGATGAGTCGTCCCGAATTTTGACATTTTCCGGTATTATTCCCGGCGGGTTTCAGGGAGAAAAAGAGCCGCTTTTAACCATAAAAATTAAAACAGTCGGACAAGAAGGAAAAGAAATCCTGACTTTTAATAAAGAAAAAACAAAAATCTATCTCCACACGCCAGAAGGAGTTGAAGATTCGCTGGAATTGGAAAGTTTAACCTTGCCGATCATCAAAGGAAGAGAAAATATCATCATTAAAAACGACGATAATGATCCGCCGGAAAATTTTAAGCCGGAAATCAGCCGCGACCCGAACATTTTTGAAAACAGACGGTTTTTGGTTTTTGCCACGCAGGATAAGGGCTCGGGTGTTGAGTATTATAAAGTAAAAGAAACGCGACAAAAATTTTTCAGCATATTTTCAAAATGGACATCAGCTGAAAGCCCTTATATTTTAAGAGACCAGAAAATGCGAAGCTATGTTTTCGTAAAAGCGATTGACAAAGCCGGCAACGAAAGGATAACAAAAATTTTGCCTGAAAATCCGCTCCAGTGGTATGAAAATTACGAGAATTATATTATAATTGTAATGATTTGTGCCATTATTTGGGCGATTGGAAAATTTTATGGAAAAAATAAAAAATAAAAAAATAACATTCGGATTCATTCTTCCATTTTTCTTTTTCTTTTTTTTATTTTTTGCTTCTGTGGCAAATGCCGCTTCGCTTAATTTTTCTCCGGCTTCCGGCTCCTATGCTGTCGGCTCATTAGTTTCTTTAAACGCACTCGTTTCAAGCGCCGACAAAGCGATAAACGCCGTTTCGGGAGTGATTTCATTTCCGAAAGACAAATTAGAAGTCGTCTCTCTTTCCAAGAACGGTTCTGTCATTAGCTTGTGGGTGCAGGAACCATCCTTTTCCAATTCCGAGGGCGAAATCAATTTTGAAGGCATTGCCTTAAATCCCGGGTTTATCGGCGCGAACGGGAAAGTAATTACTGTTGTTTTTCGCGCCAAAGCTACCGGTATGTCGCCTATAAGTTTTTCTTCCGGGTCCGTTCTTGCCAATGACGGACAAGGGACAAATATCCTCGCCAATCTAGGGACAGCTAATTATAATTTAGGAGCAGAAAGGTTGGGAGCGCCTGAAATTGTCACTCCGGCGGAAATAGCAAGAACTCTTTCTGCTCCGGAAATAACTTCTTCCACGCACCCCGACCCGAATAAATGGTATCCGACAAGCAACGCAAAATTTGACTGGAGTTTTCCCTCTGGAGCAACCGGAGCGCGTTTATTGGTTGGGAAAATCCCTCAAGTCGTGCCTACTATAAGCTATGCTGGTCAGATTAGTTCCAAAGAGATTGAGGATTTGACTGACGGAGTTTGGTATTTCCATGTCCGATTGCGCGATACAAACGGCTGGGGCGGAGTTTCTCATTTCCGATTTCAAATTGACACAGAGCCGCCGGAACCGTTCAAGATAAAGTTTGTTGACGGCAACGAGACCGACAATCCTCGGCCGGTCGTGCTGTTTGACACTGCCGATTCTCTTTCCGGGATAGATTATTACAAGGTAAAAATCGGCGAAGGAGATTTCTTTTCTCTAGCTTCGGAAACTGTGAAAAAAAATCCTTATACTTTGCCCACTCAAACTCCCGGCAAGCGAAATATCTTAGTCCAAGCGTTTGATAAAGCGGGAAATTATACGACTGCGACCGAGGAATTTGTTATCAAGCCGCTCCAGTCGCCGATAATCACGGAATATCCAAAAAGATTGGCAAGCGGAGAGTCTCTTGTCGTGAAAGGAACGACCAAATATTCGGACGCCCATACGACAATTTGGTTCAAGCGCGGAAATGAGGAGGCAAAAAGCCAAGTTGTGAAAAATGACGACAAAGGTAATTTCACGCTCGTTGCCGAAGCGAAGTCAGAAGACGGGATTTACAAATTGTGGGCCGAAACAGTTGATAATCGCGGAGCTCAAAGCGCCCCCTCCGAGAAGGTAACTGTTTCTGTGGAGCGTCCGGCGTTTTTGAAAATTGGTTCTTTGGCAATAAGCCTGCTTGCGGTGATAGTGCCGCTTGTGGCGATTATCATCCTGCTTTTATTGGTTGTATGGTACGGATGGCGCAAATTTTCTATGCTTAGAAAAAAACTAAAGAAAGAAGTGCGCGAAGCGGAGTTTACCTTGCGAAAAACATTTGACTTGCTCAAAAAAGACATTCGAGAGCAAATAAAAATGCTTGAAAAGACGCGCGCCAAGAGACAGCTCACCGAGGAAGAAGAAAAAATCATTAAACAACTTGGCCGGGATTTAGGGGATGCCGAAGCGGTTATTGAAAAAGAAATAGAAGATATAGAAAAAGCGGTAAAATAATTTGCCCAATTGTTTTTTGATATATATAATTAAATAATTAAAATCTTTTAATTTTTATAAAAATTATGCTTGAAATATTTTATCTAACCAAGTATTTGATTTTGCAAAGTTTCGGGATTGTTGTTGCCGTGTTATTTTGCGCGGTTCTTTTGTTTGGAATTCTCTATAAGTTGCATTCAAAAAAAACAGCAATCATTCTTCCCCTCATATTTTTTGGAGTTTTTCTTTTTCTATTTGCGCCGAAAGTTTTACCTAAAAATATTGAATATCCGTTTGCCTTAAAAACATACGGTCCGGCCGACAGTCCGGCGCTTCCTTTTAAAAACATACTGGCGTTCTTTAAAAATCTTGACAGTATGGAGAAGGTCGCTGATATTGCCCGCGACCCGAATGACATTCCGCCTCCGATCACTCGCGCTCAATCAGAAAAAATTAAAATCAATATTACTTCCAAAGAAGTAATCTCCGAAATGGCACCCGGGGTCGCGATGCCTTATTGGACATTTGACGGGAAAGTTCCGGGGCCGTTTCTAAGAGTGAGGGAAGGCGACACCGTTGAGCTTACACTCAAGAATGACCCCTCAAGCATCAATCCGCACAATATTGACCTCCATGCCGTCACTGGTCCGGGCGGAGGAGCGGTGGTTACCAATGTTATGCCGGGCGAGTCAAAGACTCTGTTGTTTAAGGCGCTTAATCCGGGACTTTATATTTATCATTGCGCCCATCCCAATGTCGCCGCTCATATGGCGCATGGAATGTACGGGCTTATTCTTGTTGAACCGAAAGAGGGACTGCCGAAAGTAGATAAGGAATTCTATGTGGTACAGGGAGAATTTTATACCGCAAGCGATATGGGAGATAAAGGATTGCAAGTTTTTGACGCCAAGAAAATGCTTGACGGCCATCCTGAATACATAGTTTTCAACGGCCGGACGAAAGGAACTGTTGGCAATATGAAAGCGAAAGTCGGCGACAAAGTCAGGATTTATTTCGGCAATGGAGGGGTTAATCTTGTTTCGTCTTTCCATCTTATAGGAGAAATTTTTGACAAAGTTTATCCGGAGGGAGCTATCGGCTCCGAGCCTCATAAAAATGTGCAATCAACTATTGTTCCGGCTGGCGGAGCGACGATAACCGAGTTTGGATTGGAAGTTCCCGGCAATTACATCTTAGTTGACCACGCCCTTTCAAGGCTTGACCGCGGAGCTTGGGGCATAATTAAAGTTGAAGGCGCGGAAAATAAGGAAATTTTTGACGGTATTCCCGATATGAATGGAAATTCTGGACACTGATTCTTTAATGGCAAGGCACTGTTAATTGGCGGTGAGAACGCGTATCCTTGACATTAAATGTTGCTTGTACATACAATGTATATAATGATGATATGAAATATTTTAATTGGGGTTCTGAAAAAAATAAAAAACTGATTAAAGAAAGAGGAGTTTCTTTTGAAATATGTTTGGTAAAAATTCAGAACGGAAATATATTAGATATTTTAAATAATGAAAATTATCCCAATCAAAAAATATTTGTTTTAGAAATAGAAGAATATGTTTATTTAGTGCCTTTTATTGAGAACGAAAATGAAATTTTTCTGAAAACTATCATTCCGAGTAGAAAATTCACTAAAAAATATTTAAAATAAAAACATAAAAAATCAATATGAAAAAAAACATAAAGCTTACAAAAGAAGAAAACGATATCTTAAAATCAGCGGAAAGTGGCGGGTTTGTTTCAGCTATATCTAAAAAAAGAGATATTGCGCGATATTCAAAAATAGCAAAAGCCACATTGGCAAAAAACAAAACCATATCCATAAGAATTTCAGAAATCGATTTAATAAAATTAAAGGCAAAAGCGGCACAAGAGGGCATGCCCTATCAAACCTTAATATCATCTTCACTTCATAGGCTTACGGCTGAAGTATGATATCCTCGGAAAAATCCGCCAGCGCGAAAAACAGAGAGGCTAACTTTTTGGACATCGGATGTCCAAATCTATAACTCAATTCCTAGAACTCACCTTTTGATTTATAGTCATTCCATAAATTTGATATACTTAAAATATAAAAATATGGAAGACAAAGCGATAAAAATAAAAGAGTTGGAAGAGCTGATGCAGTCGGCGGATTTTTGGCAGGACAAAGCTAAAGCGCAGGCAACGATAAAGGAGCTGAATGAGCTTAAGCAAGAAGTCGCCGGAATAGGAAAGTATGATAAAGGCGACGCGATTATGACGATTCTTTCCGGCGCGGGAGGTGATGACGCGGAAGATTTTTCGCGAATTCTCATTGGTATGTATTGCAAATATTTTGATAACAGAAGTTGGTCTTATTCAGTCATTCATAAAAACGAAAACGACCACGGCGGCTACAGGAACATAACAATGGAAATCAAAGGAAACAATGTTTACGGCACTCTTAAAAACGAATCAGGCGTGCATCGTCTGGTGAGGATTTCTCCTTTCAACGCCAAAAAACTCCGCCATACATCTTTCTCTCTAGTGGAAGTAATTCCTAAATTGGAAAAAACCGGCGAGGTTGTGATTCCCGAGAGCGAATTAAGAATTGAAACATCAAAATCCAGCGGACCGGGCGGACAGAATGTGAACAAGAGAGAGACTGCCGTGAGAGTGGTGCATTTGCCGACTAATTTGTCGGTGCACGCGAGCGGGGAGAGATCTCAAGCGCAGAACAAAGAGAAAGCTTTGGAAATTTTGAAGGGTAAAATTTACCGCCTGCGCGAAGAAGAGAGGAAGAAGAAAGAGCAAGGTCTTTATATAAGCAAGACTATGGAGATAGAATGGGGCAACCAGATAAGGTCGTATGTTTTTCACCCGTATAAAATGATTAAAGATCACCGGACGAATGTTGAAATTCACGACATTGATAAAGTCTTGGACGGAGATCTGGACGAATTTATAGAAGCGGAGAAAGGTCTTTAGTTCCTAAAGTTCTTTGAATTACGAAACGCAAAAATTTAGGTCCTCGGGTCGCAAAATCTCTTTGTCTTCTAAATGTTTTTGCTCAACCAGACCGTAAATTTTTGCATTTCGTAATTCAAGATAAAGTTGAAAGTTATCAAGTTTATAACTGCCGCGGGGTAAGCATTGAAACTTATGAAATTAATAACATTAAACACTTGGGGAGGAAAGATTTATCAACCTTTGTTGGAATTTCTTAGTAAAAACAAAGATGTTGATATTTTCTGTTTCCAAGAAATTTTTCACAATCTGGATGAAAAGACATCGACGGCTGATCTCGTTGTCGCTAATGATGCCTGCAAAAAACTTTTCAATGGCATAAAAGAAGTTTTAGGAGACCATAAAGGATATTTTTGTCCCATTCACGGACCATCTTACGGGTTGGCGGTATTTGTCAAGAAAAATATAAAAGTCGCGGAAGTCGGAGACGCATTGTTGTATAAAAATGACAACTTTGACCCGAATGATGATTGGAGCGACCATGACAGAAAACTTCAATGGCTCAAGATTCATAGCGATAAAGATATCGTGATTATGAATATTCATGGACATTGGACAGGTAAAGACAAAAAAGACAATCCCGCGCGGCTTCATCAATCAAAAGAAATTGTAAATCTTTTGGAAAAATTCTCCGGTTTGCCAAGAATTCTTTGCGGGGATTTTAATTTGATGCCCGACACGGAAAGCATAAAGATGTTGGAAAAAGGTATGATTAATCTCGTAACAAAAAGTGGCATCACTTCAACCAGAACAAGTTTCTACTCAAAATCCGAAAAATTCGCCGATTATATGTTCACCTCACCGGAAGTGGAGGTCATTGATTTTAAAATTCTACCCGATGAAGTTTCAGACCATACCCCAATTTTTTTAGAATTTAAATAAATCATTCCGAACTTCGGACTTAATTAGAAATTAAATCAGTTTCTATTCTCTAAAACCTACAACCTACAACCTACAACCTTCTGCTGTCGCTGGCTTTTTCGGGTAAGATGAAATAAAATATAAAGGACCTCAATAAAACCTATGATCTATTTTGAGAAAGTGACGAAACTATACTCGGACAAGTCAGTCGGTCTTGCCGATGTCACTTTTTCGGTGGAGCCGAAAGAATTTGTTTCCATTGTGGGGCATTCGGGAGCCGGCAAGACGACTCTTCTCAAGATGCTTTTGGCGGAGGAAAAGCCGACTTCCGGCTCAATATTTTTTGAATCCATTAATATACAGAAGCTTAAAAGGAAGGAAATGACGGGGTACCGCCGCAGGGTGGGGGCTATTTTCCAAGATTTCAGATTGTTGCCGAACAAAACGGCCTACGAAAACATCGCTTTCGCCATGGAGGCCGCCGGCAGAGAAGACGAAGAAATAGAAGCCGATGTCCCGCATGTGCTTGAGCTTGTTGACCTTCAGAAAAAAATCTGGAGTTTCCCTCACGAGCTTTCGGGAGGAGAAAAGCAGAGGGTCGCCATAGCCCGCGCCATAGTCAACCAGCCCGACATTATTCTTGCCGATGAGCCGACGGGAAATTTGGACCCGATAAACACTTATGAAATCGTCCAGATACTGAAAAAAATAAATGACTTGGGGACGACGGTGATTCTTACCACGCACAACAAAGGAGTGATAGATTCGCTTGGCAGGAGAGTCATAACGATGGATTCCGGAAGAATAGTGAGGGATGACAAGGAAGGCAGATATGTGCTTTAGCTAAAAACTGATAGAGTTAAAAAATAGAAAAATAGAAAGATAGAAAAAATTTATGATTAACCTATATTATTAAAAAATAAAAAAATGTTAATTACAAAAATAAAAAGGGTAATAAGGGCGGGGTTTGTCAATTTTTGGCGCAACGGCTTTGTGTCGCTGGCGTCGCTTTTGGTTATGACGATTACTCTTTTTGTCATCGGTTCAATTATTTTCACAAGCGCGCTTTTCAGCCACACTCTTGATCAGATAAAAGACAAGGTTGACATCAATGTCTATTTTGTCACTTCCGCCGACCCGCAGAATATCATGACGATAAAGAAAAACCTTGAAGCTCTGCCCGAAGTCGCCAAAATCACTTATACTTCTCGCGAAGACGCGCTTTTGAATTTCAAAAAGAAGCACGAGAACGACGAACAGACGCTTCAGGCGCTGGAAGAACTTGCGGACAATCCTTTGGGCGCCTCCCTCAATATCAAGGCCAAAGAGCCGTCGCAATACGAAGGCATCGCCAATTATCTCCAAGGCAAAGACGTTCTTCTTAAAGACGGTATATCAATAATTGACAAAATAAATTATTATCAAAACAAAACGGCGATAGACAGATTTACCAAAATAATAGACGGGGTGAACAAGGTCGGCTTCGTCTTGACCATAATATTGGTCGCGCTCTCAATAGTCATAACTTTCAACACGATAAGACTGACCATATATGTGTCAAGGGAAGAAATTTCGGTGATGAAGCTTGTGGGCGCGAGCAACAGATACATAAGAGGACCATTCGTCGTGAGCGGGATAATGTACGGCTTCGTGTCGGCTATGCTCACGCTTGTGTTGTTTTACCCGATAACTTTCTATTCCACGAAGACCACAGAAAATTTCTTTATGGGACTCAACCTCTTTGACTATTACATAAGAAATTTCGGACAAATCTTCCTTATTATCGCCGGCTCGGGTATACTTATCGGAGCTGTTTCCAGTTATTTGGCGGTAAGAAGATATTTGAGGGTTTAGGTTTAAGAATTAAATTAATGTAATTTAAAGGCCGTTCCTTTTCTCCTATTTCGGAGAAAAGGAACGGCGCTCGGCTTTATGAAAAAGAAAAATCATAAATATATATTTGTAATAGGCGGAGTGATGTCCGGAGTGGGCAAAGGCATCGCCACTTCGTCAATCGGGAAAATTTTGCAGTCAAAAAATTATAAGGTTAATCCGATAAAGGTTGACCCGTATCTCAATGTTGACGCGGGCACGATGAATCCGACCGAGCACGGAGAAGTGTTCGTGCTTGATTCAGGTCTTGAATGCGATCAAGACTTGGGAAATTACGAGCGATTTATGGATATTGATTTGAAGCCGGACAACTATATGACAAGCGGAATGGTCTATCAGTATGTCATAGAAAAGGAAAGAAATTTGGGATACAAAGGCAAATGCGTTGAGGCAATTCCGCACATTACGGGAGAGATCACAAGACGGATTCAGAAATCGGCGGAGATGAGCGGGGCGGATATTTCAATAATTGAGATAGGAGGAACTGTCGGCGATTATCAGAATATTATGTTCATAGAAGCCGCGCGAACTTTGAAACTTAAAAATCCCGATGATGTGATCTTCGTCTTGGTGAGCTATTTGCCGATTCCATCCACTTTGGGAGAGATGAAAACTCGCCCGACTCAAAACGCCGTTCGTAATCTCAATTCCTACGGCGTCCAGCCGGAAATAATAATCGCGCGCGGAGCCGCGCCTCTTGACGAAAGGAGAAAAGAAAAGATTGCGGTTTCTTGCAATATCGCGGTGGAGAATGTCGTCTCGGCGCCGGATGTAGAAAGCGTCTATGATGTGCCGATTAATTTTGAAAAAGACAATCTAAGCGGAATTATCTTGAAAACCCTTAAATTGAAAAAGAAGAGCGAAGAAGATATGAAAGAATGGAGGGCGTTTGCGGACAGAGTAAAATCGTCAAAGGAAGAAGTGAATATCGCCGTTATCGGAAAATATTTTGACACCGGCGATTTTGTCCTCTCGGATGCCTACATTTCCGTGATTGAAGCGGCGAAATATTCGGCATACAGTCTCGGCAAAAAACTAAAATTGACATGGCTCAATTCCAAAGATTTAGAGAGCGGAGATAAAGAAGTTTCAATGCTCGGCGACTTTGATGGAGTGATAGTGCCGGGCGGTTTCGGTGAAAGCGGAATAGAGGGGAAGCTCAAGGCGATAAAATTCGTTCGTGAAAACAAAATTCCTTATCTCGGACTCTGCTACGGAATGCAGCTTGCCGTTATTGAATATGCGAGAAATGTCCTTGGTCTTAAAGACGCCAACACCACCGAAATTGATCCGAATTCAAAAAATCCGGTAATAGATATTATGTTTAATCAGAAGAAAAATATGGAAGACGGCAGGTACGGTGGCACGATGCGCCTCGGCGCTTATAAAGCGGTGCTTGAAAAAGACACTATCGCCCGAGCCGCTTACGGCGAGGACGAGGTTTGGGAAAGACACAGACACAGATACGAAGTCAATTCCGATTATATTAAAAAAATTGAGTCAGCCGGAATGATTTTTTCCGGAAAGTCTCCGAACGGAACGCTTATGGAAATTGCCGAGCTGCCGAAAAGCGCGCATCCATTTTTCCTCGGCACTCAATTTCACCCCGAATTCAAAGCCCGCCCTCTGCATCCGCACCCTCTATTCACCGAATTTATGAAAGTTGCGATTGCGAGGAAGAAGAAATAAATAGTTCTAATTGTTCTGATTGAATTTGAGTAGAAAAGTGACTCTATGTAATCGAGCTTGAATAAAAGCTGTTCACTCTTTTTATTGCGTGATCTCGTCTAATGGTAGGAAAAAATTCTCTGGCATAGTATAATCTAACTATGCCTAAAGGGTGGAATAAAGGTTTTACAAAAGAAAATAATCAGTCAGTTTTGAAAATTTCGCAGACAATGCGAAAAAGAAAAATTGACAACTTTGCCAAATGGAGAGAATCGGCCAAAAAAATAGGTCTAATACGTTCAACTTATCCAGCACCGAGAAAAGATGGCAATCTAGCCGAGCTTGTCGGTGTTATCTTGGGAGACGGTCATATTCGAAAATTTCCGCGGACGGAAGAATTGTCAATTTTCTCTAACTCCAATAATCCAGGATTTATAAAGAGATATAGCGAGCTTGTGGAGAGTATTTTTAATCACAAACCTGCCATTACTAAACATGGTAGTAAAAATTGCACAAGAATAAGAATTTATCAAAAGAATATTGCTTCAAGATTGAGTATGCCATATAGTCCAAGAGGTTCTTTAAAAATAGTTATTCCAGCATGGATATTGAAGAATAAGCCATTTATAGTAAGATACCTTAGGGGTTTATATGAAGCAGAGGGATGTTTCTGTGTTCATAAACCAACTTCCACATATAAAGCTTTTTTTTCAAATAAAAATATTTCTATGATTAATAATGTTTTTAGATTAACAAAAAAGCTCGGATTCCACCCACATAAAGATGCATTAAGGGTACAAATTTCAAAAAAGAAAGAAGTGTTTGAGTTCTTGGAATTAATTCAGTTTAGAAAGTATTAATATTGCCGGATCGGCTAATGGTAGGCCTATAGACTCTGAATCTATCAATCTTGGTTCGAATCCAAGTCCGGCAGCCACATTGTATGAATCGGAAAGGTTGCCTCGCGGCTTCGCCGCTCGGCATTGAATTCGGCGAGGATTTGCCAGTCATTTTTGAACGAAACCGAAACCGCTCGCTCCGCGAGCTGGGGGTTCATTCCGCAAAGCGGAATACAAATGAAATTTGTGAGCCGACTTTTTCTTTTCCGCCTTCGGCGGAAACCAAAGCGACAGTAATTTTTAGCCCAAAAGCGATATGAGCAAATTCTTTCTCTACGCAAGAAAATCAACCGATGAGCCGGATAGACAGATTTTGAGTATTGAGGCGCAAATAACCGAGTTGCGCGAGTTTGGCGAGCGAGAGCATTTGGAGGTCGTCCAAGAGTTTGTAGAAAGCCAAACCGCCAAAGAGCCGGGGCGACCTATTTTCAATCAAATGCTCTCGCTCATAGAGAAAGGATTTGCTCAAGGAATTTTGGCGTGGCATCCCGACAGATTGGCGAGAAACAGCGTCGATGGCGGAAGAATT
>LBYO01000018.1 GCA_000996205.1 Parcubacteria group bacterium GW2011_GWA1_40_21
TGCTTTGACCGAAAAATAGACAAAGATTTATACCCGATATTGAAAAATCAGAAGATATAATTTGGGGAAAAGGAAATATTTTTGGTGATTGACTTTCGGTTTAGAGATGGTATCTTTTCTATAAATATGAAATTGTTTTTAACATCAAAAATTTGGAAAGAAGGCAAACATTATGTGGCCTATAATCCAGAATTGGAAGTGGCTTCGCAGGGCAAAACATTGGAAGAAGCCGAAAAAATGCTCAAAGAAGCCATCGGTTTGTTTATTAAAACCGCTAAAAAAATTGGAACATTAAATCAGGTTTTGGAGGAAACAGGTTTTGTTAGAAAAGAGAAAAGATGGCTTTCTCCCGCCATTTCAATTTCTTCTTTAGAAATGAAAGCTTAATCAATGCCTAAAATCAATCCGATTCATTGGAGAAAATTAGTCAAAGTTTTTGAACGGAATGGATGGGTGTTAGATAGAATTGAAGGTGATCATTTGGTTTATGTAAAATCCGGTTATATTCGTCCGGTTGTCATACCCAAAGTAAAAGAAGTTCAAGTTTTTATAATCGCGAACAATTTAAAAACGGCAAAAATATTAAGAGAAGAATATTTTAAACTCTTGCGGGGTTGAAATCCGAAGATATAAGACGATTATTTTCTAATTAAAAAATGTACACGAAAATATGCGATCGCCCAAATTCGTGTACATTTTTGGAAACGAGAAAATATTTTCGGCAACGTTTTATTGAGTAAAATCAAATTTTATTGTATTATGCGAGTATCTAAGGCGATTGTTTATGAAAAAATACGACCATAAAAAACAGAACGCAAGTGGCAGAAGTGTTTAAACATTACCATGTATCTATCTATTGACAAGATATGTTTTGCGTGTATAATATTAAGTAGATTGAAGCAAGATTTTTCTTGCGACTGATTCGGCAGATTTCCGAAAGCACGTTAACAAAGAAAGGACAAAGTTATGAGCACTAAAAGTGTGTGTGACATGGGTTGTGGAAAGATGCATGAATTTGGGTTAGTTTTGGACAAGGCCGGTTTTGACGCCGACCTCGTGCAGGAGATTATTAACTCAAAAGACAACAAGTATGCGAAAACGATGTACACCGCCCTTACCGGCGGAGTGAAAGATATCTCTCTGTTGAGAAAACCAATTATTTCATCAATTCTCAATTGCCTTTCTGGCACGCCTATCATCATCCCCGCCTGCGACGGCACACACACACTGGCGAGGGCTAAGAAAGTCTTCAAATCCTACATCGACTCCGATTTTAAAAATTGGGGACTCGATAAGCCAGGAAAAAGGACCGAAGAAATCGCTGTTGCAGTGTATGAAATGGTAAAGGATGCAACTTTCGCTCAAATGTTCGGCTCCATTGGAATCGATCTGGACAAATTGTGTTTTACACAGCACCAGATAGAAATATTTTGCGAAGAGCACCCAGAATGGTTTCGTACCAACAGCTGTAACACCTTTTTCTTGTTCAAGGAATATGAACAATTCTTCGTTGCCAGCGTGTATGTGCTATCCGATGGGCTGGACGTCAGCATCCATCGGCTCGGGTACGACAATGTGTGGGGTTCTGGCGGTAGTCGTCGTTTGGTGGCCCCGCAACTTGGTGCTTAATCACTTTAATTTAGATCCTTTGACCATTAATCCCTCTGGCACTTTGTCGGAGGGATTTTTTTATGTACAATAAATAAGCAATCGTGCATTACTTTGCGGTTACGGCTACAGAGTCACTTTTGCTGGAAACCATCAGCGAGAATTTTGCTGGCTACGGCTTGTGAAAGAGTGATGATGTTTTTCAAATAAAAAAACAATTTAGTTGGTGCAATGCGCTCTTGGACTTTTGATGTCCAAAATACGATACAGCTAATTCTCTGAGTATAGCGCTCTTAGAATGGCGGTGGCACAGATGGCACATTGCACAATTCTTCGTTGCCAACGTGAATGTGAAATCCGATGGGCTGAACGTCAACATCAATCGGCTCGAGAACGACAATGTGTGGGATTCTGGCTATAGTCGTCGTTTGGTGGCCCCGCAACTCAATGTTTCTCCTCTGGGTTGTCTCGGGGGAGTTTTTGCTTCAAGCCCTTTCTTCCATCCGCCAAGCATTCTTCCAACTTCATCTAGGTGCGCGGACAGAGCGGTGTATTTTTCATTCGGAATACATTTGTTTTCCCACGCAAGTTGGAGAAAAAACTTTACTCCGTCGAGTTTTGATATGCAGATGACAAGCCGACGCAATTTTTGATCGCCCGAGAGATATAAGGAAACAAAAATATTTTCCAGAAGTTCGAGAAAATACCCCTCGATTTTCCCGCCAAGATTTTGGCGATATATTTTTGGAAAGTCAGCGATTATTTTAAACCACAGGGAATATGACTCTCTTGCTTTTACGAGCACTGCGGGTGCTCGGGGGGGGGGGGTAAAATTTTGCATAGTGTTTTTAAATATGAAAAAAATTGATCAATATAATACTATCATAACCGTCGAAAATCTGCTTCGCGCATGGGAAGAATTTTTGCGCGGCAAAAAGAAAAGAAGCGATGTTGCTGTTTTTCAAAATAGATTGATGGACAATATTTTCAGTATTCACAAGGACATGAAAGAAAAGACCTATATTCACGGTGGATATGTCGCATTCAAGATTAACGACCTGAAACCGCGAGACATTCATAAAGCAACGGTATGCGATCGGTTGGTGCACCACCTTCTCTACCGAGCGCTTTATGAATATTTTGACAGTAAGTTTATCTATGACTCATACTCATGTCGGATCGGCAAAGGAACGCATCGGGCGATAAATCGTTTTCGGTATTTTGGAAGAATTGTTTCAAAAAATAACACGCATACCTGTTGGGTTTTGAAAGGCGATATCAAGAAGTTTTTTGCGAGCATTGATCACGCAGTTCTAAAAAAGATTCTGGCAAAGCACATAAAGGACAAAGATTCGTTGCAACTTCTAGGACACATTATCAGCAGTTTTAGTACCGAAGGGAAACATGGCGTCGGGTTGCCGCTTGGCAATCTTACCTCACAACTTTTGGTCAATATTTATATGAATGAGTTTGACCATTTTGTGAAGCGGGTGTTAAAAGCGCCATGCTATGTTCGTTACGCCGATGATTTTGTGTTTTTGCACCAAGACAGAAAGTATCTGGAAAGTTTGATTCCGCAGATGTCTAAATTTTTAGGCGCGCATCTTAGACTCGCTCTTCACCCCGACAAATTGTTTATTAAAACTCTTGCTTCGGGCGTCGACTTTCTCGGTTGGGTGCATTTTCCAGATCATCGAGTCTTGAGAACGACGACCAAGAAAAGAATGTTTAGAAACATAAAGGCGAAGGATGGAAAAGAGGAAACGGTACAGTCATATCTTGGTCTCATAGGCCACGGCAATAGCTGGAAATTAAGACAAAAAATTAAAAGTAAAATATCCAAGTTTTAACTTAAGGTTTTTTGTAGGCATTTTTTATTGAGTTAAATTAAAAATCGTTGTATTATGCGAGTATCTAAGACGATTATTTATGAAAAAATACGACCATAAAAAAATAGGGGTTGCTTGCGAGTGTATGTATATATTGTTATAATAACCCCAAAATATGTTAAAAAACACATATTTTGGTAATAAATAGGCAATATGCAGTATATAGAACTGAAAGAACAACTAAAAAATTTCAAAATATTCAATCTTAATGACATCAGAAAGATTGAAGAGGATTTTGATTTGCGCAGGTTGAATGAGTGGCAAAAGAAGAATTATATAAAAAAGATCCGACAAGGTTTTTATATTTTTTCCGATTTAGAAATAAACTTTACATATAGACATCTAAAACCGGAACTTTTGTTTGGTTATGGGCTGCGAGAATGCGATGGACACCATTACCGAATGGCGGAAACGGAAAAGGCAGTTCTTGATTATCTCTACTTTAACTCAAAAATTAAGGACGAGGAATCATTCATGGGCGCGCGTTTTAATGCCGATGAATTTAAAAAAAGAGTAAATACGGAAAAGTTTAATAAATATCTTGCGGCTTTCAATAATAAGGCGCTTGCGAAGCGAGTGAAAAAGTTTTTAACATACATTGAACATGCTTAGTCTCAAAAACATAGAACAATATTATCCCGACAACGAAAAACCTTTCAAGAGAAATATCTTGAGAGAATATTTGCAATACAAGATTCTCGAAATCATATTTAACTCAAAATACGCGCAGAAGGTGGTGTTTCTGGGCGGCACGGCTTTGCGAATCATATACAACAACAGCCGATTCTCCGAGGACCTTGATTTTGACAATTTTAATCTTACCGAAGATCAATTTGCGGATCTTGCGGACGAGGTAGAGAAAGGGCTTAAGTTGCAGGGATATGAAGTTGAAATCAAAAATGTATTTAAGGGCGCGTATCGTTCATACATTAGAATGCCCAATGTGCTTTTTGATAATGAGATGTCTAATCTTAGAGAGGAGAAGATTATGATCCAGATTGATACGGTTCCGCACGATTTTGACTACAAAAAGGATACCAAGATACTTAACAAGTTTGATGTGTTTACTCAAATTTTTACAACACCAATAGATATCCTCTTGTCGCAAAAGATTTATGCCGCCCTAAATCGTTCTAGAGCAAAAGGCAGGGATTTCTTTGACATTGTCTTTCTGTTTCCGCAGACGAAACCAAACTATGAATATCTGAAAAATAAACTAAGTATCAAGAATGGGCGGGAATTAAAGGAAGTTTTGATTGCGGAGACGGCAAATTTAGACTTTGACGGACTCGCAAAAGATATTGAGCCTTTTCTTATCAATAGCAAAGACAGCAATAAGGTAAAATTGTTCAGGGAATATATAAGTTCGCTTCAGTTTTAATTATTTATGAAAAAATACGAGCATAAAAAAATAGAGAAGAAGTGGCAGAAATATTGGGCTGACAAGAAAATATACAAGACGAAAGAGGGCGGGAAGAAGCCGAAATGTTATGTTTTGGATATGTTTCCGTATTTGTCCGGAGAGGGGCTTCATGTAGGACATCCGAGGGGATATATCGCCACGGATGTTTATTCCCGTTTCAAAAGGATGAACGGTTTCAATGTCCTGCATCCGATGGGTTTTGATTCGTTCGGATTGCCGGCGGAAAATTACGCCATTAAGAATAAAATTCATCCGGAAATCGCCGTCAAAAATAATGTCAAAAAATTCAAGGGTCAGCTTGAGCTTATCATTGGGACAGGGAAATAATCACTTCCGATTCGGAATTCTACAAATGGACGCAGTGGATATTTTTGAAAATGTTTGAAAAGGGCTTGGCTTACGAATCTTATGAGCCGATAAATTTCTGCCCGTCGTGCCTCACCGGTCTGGCTAACGAAGATGTGGAGGACGGCAAATGCGAAAGGTGCGCCACCCCCGTCGTCAAGAAACCTATGCGCCAATGGGTTCTGAAAATTACCGACTACGCCGAAAGAATGCTGGAAGATTTGAAGGAAATGAAAGGCTGGCCGGAGCATATCAAAGAAGCCCAGAGGAATTGGATAGGGAAGTCGGAAGGAACAACGATTAAATTCGAAATACGAAGCACGAAATCCGAAACAAATTCTAAATCGCAAATTCAAAATTCAAAACAATTTATTGAAGTGTTTACGACGAGAATTGATACGATTTTTGGCGTTACTTATTTAGTGCTGGCGCCAGAACATTCAATAATTAAAAATTTAAAATTAAAAGTTGAAAATTTTGATGAAGTCAGCAAATATATTGAAGAGGCGAAAAATAAATCGGAGTTGCAGAGGACGGATCTGGCCAAGGAAAAGACCGGAGTGGAATTAAAAGGAATAAAAGCGGTAAACCCTTTCAATAATGAAGAAGTGCCTGTTTTTGTGGCGGATTATGTCTTGGGCGGATATGGCACTGGCGCGGTGATGGCCGTGCCGGCGCATGATGAAAGAGATTGGGAATTTGCTAAGAAATATAATTTGCCGGTGAAAATGGTAGTTTGCCCTAATTATCCCAAGCCAATTTGTCCTGTTTTGGAAAACGCTTACACAGGAGAAGGGCATCTTGTTGGATCAGGCGAATTTAACGGAATAAAATCAAGCGAAGCCAAAGAAAAAATGACGAGATGGCTGGAGGAGAAAAAAATAGGGAGCAAGAAAATAAATTATAAATTGAAAGACTGGGTTTTTTCGCGACAGAGATATTGGGGCGAGCCGATACCGCTTATACATTGCGAAAATTGCGGAGTCGTCGCTGTCCTTGAAAAAGATTTGCCGGTGAAATTGCCGAAGGTGAAATTTTACGAGCCGACTGATACCGGCGAATCGCCTTTGGCAAAAATGGAGAAGTGGGTCAATGTCAAATGTCCGAAGTGCAAGGGGTATGGCAAAAGAGAAACCAACACAATGCCTCAATGGGCTGGTTCGTCTTGGTACTACCTCGCATACATAATGCGAGGAATTTCCAATTTCCAATTTCCAATTTCCAAATATAAAAAAGTGTTTCAACATTGGTTGCCCGTTGATATGTATGTCGGCGGGACGGAGCACGCGACGCGCCATCTTATCTACGCGCGTTTTTGGCACAAATTTTTATATGACATCGGAGTTGTCGGCGGCAAAGAGCCGTTCGCCGGTCTTAAGAATCAAGGTTTAATTATGGGGAATGACGGCAGAAAAATGAGCAAAAGGTGGGGCAATATCGTGAATCCGGATGATGTCGTCGGACAGTTTGGCGCTGACACTTTGAGAGTTTACGAAATGTTTATGGGGCCGTTTGATCAGCCGATAAGCTGGAGCACGGATAATATGGTAGGGTCAAGGAGATTTTTGGAAAGAGTTTGGAAGATTCAGTCTAAAGTCGTAAAGTCCATAAAGTCTGTAAAGTTGCAAGAAAATTCTAAACTGGAAAGATTGATTCATCAGACGATAAAAAAGGTTTCTGAAGACATTGAAAATTTTCATTTCAATACAGCGATAAGCGCGCTGATGATTTTGCTTAATGAAATGGAAAAACAGGACTCGCTAAAAATTGAAAATTATAAATTGTTAATTAAATTACTAAGCCCTTTCGCCCCGCATATTGCCGAGGAATTGTGGTTTGATATTGGCGGCAAAAAATCAATTTATCTGGAAGATTGGCCGAAGTGTGACGAATCAAAACTTCAATCCGATGAAGTGACTATAGTCGTTCAAGTCAACGGCAAGGTCAGGGGCAGTTTTAAATCCGTTAAAGGCCAGAAGCAAGAGGAGATTGAGAATATCGCTTTGTCCCTGCCCGAAATAAAAAAGCATATAGGCGAAAATAAGATTAAAAAAATTATTTTCGTGAAAGACAAAGTGGTCAGTATTGTCGTTTAGTCTGTTTTTTAAAATTGAGTTATTGCCTGCTCCTGAGAAAGTTGTAAAGTAGAAAGTTATAAAGTCAGAGAGGAAAATGAGAGAAAAAAGAATTTATCTTCACTTTATAAACTTGATAACTTTATAAACTTTCAACTGGCTCGCTCGCAATGATGATATAAGAATATATGCAGTTTTGCAATTCACGATAAGTTATTGTTTTGCGATTTGGTTTTTTACTCCGCTTTGGCTATCTTGTGGGGGTTGTGGTTCGGGCAAGTTTTGTCGGAACAGCGTTCGGGAATGGTTTTTGTTCCTTCCATCATAAGCGCTCCGCAGATTACTTCGCCGCCTTTTTCATATTTGCAGATATTGCCGGTCGGTTTCGCTTTTATCGCCGTCTTGCATTTCGGATAATTGGAACAGCTGTAAAATAAACCGAATCTTCCGCGCCGTTCCGTCATCATTCCGCTTTTGCAGACAGGGCAGGCGACGCCGGTAGAATTTTGCTTTTCAAGCTTGGCATCTTTCTTGATATATTTGCATTTGGGATAATTGCCACAGGAAATAAATCTGCCGAATTTGCCGTCGCGTTCTACAAGCTTTCCTTTCTTGCATTCAGGGCAACCTTCACCCGTTTCTTTCGGTCCGGCGAGTTCCTCGCCAGTGATTTTGCGAGCCCCGGAACATTCGGGGAATTTGGCGCAGCTTAAAAATTTGCCGGTTTTGCCGAGCTTTATTATCATATGACCTTTGCAGATGGGGCATTTCATGGACGGATCGGCCTCTCCGAGATTGTTTATTTTTTCAATTTTATCTTTTGATTTCACATCTTTACTGAAAGGCTTATAAAAATCGCTTAAAGTTTTCTCATATCCTATTTTCCCGCTCGCGATGTCATCAAGCTCGTCTTCCATTTGAGCGGTGAATGAATCGCTTATGTAATTGGCGAAATTTCCTTCAAGAAACGAGCTGACAACATCGCCGGTGTCGGTCGGGTGCAGAGCTTTGCTTATCTTTTCCACATAGCCTCTGTCTTCCAATGTTTTTATTATACTAGCATAAGTTGACGGTCGGCCGATGCCTCTTTTTTCAAGCTCTTTGACGAGTCCCGCTTCGGAATATCTTGCTGGCGGCTCGGTTTGCTTTCCTTCGGAACGGATTTCTATGAGTTTTAAAATTTCACCAATCGCGACTTTAGGCAATTCAACATCTTCGCCTCTGGATGCCGTGTCAGCCGCGAGCCAGCCGTCAAATTTAACTCTTGATCCATTTATGTAAAAATCAGGAATCTCGCCTTTGCCGATTTCCGCGGTAATTTTTGTCCTCATTACTTTGGCGTCGGACATTTGCGAAGAGACCGCTCTCTGCCAAATAAGGCGATAAAGTTTTTGCTGTTCATCATTAGCTCCGGCGGAGTCATTCATCAGATTCGTCGGCCGTATCGCTTCGTGAGCCTCTTGGGCATTCTTGCTTTTTTTGGAATATACGCGCGGATCCAGATATTCCTTGCCGAATTTTTTCTCCACTAATCCGTAAATCTGATTCAGCGCGACTTGGCTCATATTGACGCTGTCCGTTCTCATATATGTAATGAGTCCGGCTTCATAAAGCCTCTGCGCGATACCCATTGTTCTTGACGGAGCAAAGCCTAAACGGGAGCTTGCCGATTGCTGAATGGTGGAAGTGATGAATGGCGCGCGAGGCGACCTCTTGGCTTCCGTCTCGGCGACATTTTTGACTTTCCATATTTCTTTTTTGCCAACCACAAGTATTCTCTCCGCTTCTTTTTCTTCGCGCGGTTCTTCCGAGCAAGCAAGGGTGAATTTTTCGCCCGCGCCTTCTTTCGCCACGACATCGGCGGTAATGGTCCAGAATTTCTCCGGTATGAAAGCGCGAATTTCCCGCTCTCTTTCCATAATTATGCGAAGAGCGGGGGACTGAACTCTTCCGGCAGAGAGGCCATAGCGAACTTTCTTCCAGATAAGTCCGCTCAAGTCGTAGCCCACTAAGCGATCAAGCACTCTTCTAGCTTCCTGCGCCCGTCTCAGGTTTTCGTCAATTTCGCGCGGGTGCTGAATCGCTTCTTTGACCGCATCTTCCGTTATTTCGTGAAATACTACCCGCTTCGGATTTTTAAGTCCTGTCGCTTCTTTTATATGCCAAGCGATGGCTTCTCCTTCTCGATCGGGGTCGGTCGCGAGCAGCACTTCATCTGCTCTTTTTGCCAATGATTTTATTTCGGAAACTATTTTTTCTTTTCCTTTGGAAATTTCGTAATGGGGGATAAAACCACCTTCTATGTCAATCGCGCTTTTGTTGCTCTTCGGCAAATCTCTGATGTGTCCCACGCTCGCCTTGACCGTGTACTTGCCGTCCAAATATTTCGAAATCGTCTTCGCTTTCGCCGGCGATTCCACGATTAAAAGTTTCATAATTCAATAAGTAATACTATAAATGGAATGGCTTTGCAAATTTTCATAGAATCTGTGGGTATCTGATACCCACAGATTCTATTCGCCTATTCGCGCGAATTAGAGATTAGAAAAACATAACTTTTCTTGAAAATGTACTTGGAAATACTTGGAAACGAAACATCCAAGTGTGCGTCCATGTGTAAAATTTTTCTCTAAAACCTACTACCTAAAACCAACCACCCCGCCTCATCGGCGGGCAGGCTACAACCTAATACCTAAAACCTTTTTGGATTTTGTCAGTTATCTTATTATTTGATACTCTTAATGTATGTCAAAAAAAGAAAGAATTCTGACGGGCGACAGGCCGACGGGGCCTCTTCATCTTGGACATTATGTCGGGTCGCTTAAAAATAGGGTTTCGCTTCAAGACGAATATGAACAATTTATATTGATCGCGGATATTCAAGCTTTGACGGATAATTATGACAATCCGCAAAAAATCAAAGACAACATACTTGAATTAATGCTGGGTTACTTGAGTGTGGGCATCAATCCGGAAAAATCCACCATCGTTATTCAGTCGCAAGTGCCGGAACTCGCGGAGCTTACCGTCTATCTTATGAATATGATTACCGTGGCGCAGTTGGAAAGAAATCCTACGGTGAAAAACGAGATAAGGCAAAAAGGCTATCGCGAGAATGTTCCTGTCGGATTTTTCACCTATCCAATAAGCCAAGCGGCGGACATTCTAGGCTTTCAGGCGAATCTTGTGCCGGTCGGAGAAGACCAGCTACCGATGATAGAGCAGTCCAGAGAAATCGCGCGCCGTTTCAACTCTTTATACGGGCAGACTTTTGTTGAGCCGAAAGAGATGCTGTCGGAAGTTCCGAGGTTGTGCGGAATTGACGGAAAAGAGAAAATGAGCAAGTCGCTGAATAACGCCATCAACTTAAATGACTCTTCCGATGCCGTCTTGGAAAAAGTTATGAAAATGTATACCGACCCGACTCGCGTGAGAGCGACAGACCCTGGCCACACTGAAAACAATCCGCTTTTTATTTATCTCAACGCTTTTCATAACGACAAAAAAGAGATTGAAGAATTTGAAGGCAGGTATAGGCTCGGCAAAGTCGGCGACATAGAGGTGAAAAAAAGATTAGCCGAAATATTAAATAATTTTCTGGAGCCGATTCGGCAAAAAAAGAAAGAGTATGAAAAAAATATTCCTTTGGTTAATTCAATATTGAAGAAGGGGACGGAGAAAGGAAGGGGAGTCGTTCAGCAAACTATGCGCCTCGTGAGAAAAGCCGTTAAAACGGATTATTTCGGCTAGCGAGGAGCGCGTGGAAAATTCTGATTTTACACAGTGTCCGAGCGAAGACGAACTATAGGGTTTTAATACCCTCTATTTCGGCTAGCGAGGAGCGCGTGGAAAATTCTGATTTTACACAGCGTCCGAGTCGAAGACGAAATGCAGGTTAACACCTTTATTTCGGATGATAAGTAATGTTATGAATAGAAACAGATAAAGAGCGAATTTCGCTTTAGTTTCTTGATATTTTATGAGAGGAAAGAGAAAATGAACGAAACTGTTAAGGAGTATCTTGGAAAAGATTGTATATAAAAAACGAATTGAATTCTTTCACGAAAGGAGAATTGAAATGATTGATGTGAAATTATTTGCGGCAGGGATATAAGAGTCAAGGAAACGGGTGATTATTTTCCCGCGCGAAAAGTTTAAGTTTCTTATTTAAATTCCTCATTTTCTTAAATTCATAAAATAAGAGAGCATCAGCGATTTTTCGCCGGTGCTCTTTATTTTTCTTTGGCTTCTCTGTCATTCCCATGAAAATGGGAATCCAGTCCTTGCGGATTAAATCTGGATTCCCGCCAGAGCCTGCCCTCCATGAAGACGGTGGGGCGGGAATGACAACGGAAAATATTTTTCAACATATCGCCCGAATTTCCCCCAGCTTTTCCTCAATCAATCCTTTGATTTCCATAATTGAGAGGAGGGCACTCCCGTTGCCGATGGACATTCCTGATTTAGTCAATTCTCGGATAAGCTCGTCGCGGTCAATCGGATTTTCGATAATGGACAACACCTTTCGCTCATCGTCGGACAAGTTTTTCAATTCAAGATTTTTTGTTGTTTTATTTTCTTCAGCTTTAAAACCGAGGACTTCAAGTATGTGGGCGCTAGAAGAAACAGGAGTTGCGCCGAGCCGAATAAGCATATTCGGCCCTTCGGAATTTTTGGAAAAGATTGAGCCGGGCACTGCCATAACTTCTCTGTTGTAGTCAGTCGCTAGTCGGCTCGTGATAAGCGTGCCGGATTTTATCTCGGCTTCTATGATAAGCACTGCGTGCGATATTCCCGCCATAATCCTGTTTCTCTGCGGGAAGCTGTAAAGAGTCGGCTTAAACATCGGTTCAAATTCTGAAAGCAGAGCTCCGCCGGAATCAACAATTTTATCCGCCAACTGTCTGTTGGAAGAAGGGTAGAGAACGGAAGGGTGGAGCCCCGACCCGGGAATGGCGACCGTCGTTAGTCCCGCGTCAAGCGCGGCTTTGTGGGCGATACCGTCAATGCCGAGCGCCAAGCCGGAAACAATCACTATGTCGTATCCCCTAAGTCCGGCTAGGAGTTTCTGGCAAGCCTCTTTGCCGTACTCGGTGTATTTTCTTGAGCCGACGACGCAGAGGAATTTGGAATCACCTTTGGGCATTTCACCTCGGATAAAAAGTTTCTTCGGCGGTTCAGGAATTTCCATTAGCCTCTCTGGAATTTCGTCAAAGGAGAGTTCTCGTATCGGATTGTTCATAATGTTTTCTTTTATTCTAACATTCTGTTAAGATTATTGATAATTTATCGTTGTCAAAAATATGCTAGATATAAAATTCATAAGAGAAAATAAAGAGATAGTGCAAGAGGGCGCGAGGAAGAAGCGCATTGATTTTAATGTTGATGATTTGCTCAAAGCGGATGACAGGCGGCGCGAACTTTTGTCGTCAATAGAAAAAAAGCGCGCCGAGCAGAATCAGTGGAGCGAAAAGATAGTGGGAGCGTTTGACGCGGCAACCAAAACTCAACTAATTATTGAAATGCAATTGCTGAAAGGCAGGCTTCAAAAAGAAGAAGAGGAGCAGAAAGAAGTGATGAAAAAATGGCAGACGCTTATGATCCAAGCGCCGAATATTCCCGATATGTCCGTGCCGGAAGGCGAGAGCGACGCTGACAACAAAGAAGTCAAAGTGTGGGGCGAAATTCCCAAGTTCAGCTTTGTGCCGAAAAGCCATATTGAAATTATGGAAAATTTGGGAATGGTTGATCTGGAAAAGGGGGCGAAAATTTCGGGCTTCCGCGGATACTTTTTGAAAAATGACGCGGTGCTTCTCAACTTCGCGATTTGGCAATTCGTCTCCGACCATTTTAATTTCAAAGGCGATTTTTCGCAGATGATTGTCCCTTCGCTTGTGAGGAGAGAGACACTTGTCGGCACGGGCTATCTGCCGCAAGGAGAGGAAGATATGTATAAAACTCAAGACAATGACTATCTAGCCGGAACGGCGGAAGTATCTACTATGAGCTATTTTGCCGATGAAGTTTTAAACGCAGGCGACCTTCCCAAAAAAGTTCTCGCCTTTTCGCCGAGCTTCCGCCGCGAAGCGGGAAGTCACGGCAAAGACACAAAAGGCATTTTCCGCGTCCACGAATTTTTCAAATTTGAGCAAGTCATACTTTGCGAAGCGAGCCACGAGGAAAGTGTCAAACAGCACGAAGAATTGCTCGGCAACGCCGAAGAAATTATGCAAGCTTTGAAAATCCCTTACCGTGTCGTTGTGAATTGTACGGGCGATCTTGGATTGGGACAAGTCAAGAAATACGACATTGAAGCATGGGTCCCGTCGGAGAATCGCTACAGGGAAACTCATTCCTGCTCATACTTTCACGATTTTCAGACGAGGCGTTTGAATATCCGCTACAAAGATAAGGACGGCAAACTCCGTTTTGCCCATTCTCTCAACAACACAGCCATCGCGACCCCGCGAATTTTAGTTTCTATAATTGAAAATAATCAACAGGAAGACGGAACGATTGCCGTGCCGGAAGTTTTACAGAAATATATGGGGAAAAAGATAATCGCCGAAAGAAAATAGGATTCGGCAGCAATCGGAATATTAAATAAATTTGGATAGGCGTGTTCCGCGAATAACGGAGTTTCGTAATTCACAATAAAAATGATTCGCAACAATCCGACTCTCAAGCCGTCAAAATTAAGGAAACGAAGACGAAAAATATTCGCCACCAAAGCCGTTCTGGTTCTCCTTTTTTTAGTATGCTTCGTTTTATTTTTGTCTTGGCTTTCCAAAATATCTTTGCTTCAAATTGAAAATATTGAAGTTTCAGGCAATTCAACCGTCTCGAAAGATGAAATAATCAATCTGATAAAAATGGAAACATCGGCAAAATATTTAATGCTCTTTTCCAAAAACAGCATATTTTTATACCCGAAGAAATCAATAGAAAAAAAATTGCTGGACGACTTCAAAAAAATTTATAAATTGTCAATAAAATCTAAAGGTCTTAAAACTCTCGTCGTAAATATAGCCGAAAGAAAGCCGAACTCTCTCTGGTGTTTTAGCAAGTCGGAAGACGGGAGTGTCCGTAAAAATGAAAATTCAGGGATGTGTTATTTTTTGGACGAAGAAGGAGTGATTTTCAGCGAGGCTCCGGATTTTTCAGGCGGCGCGTTTCTCCGCTATTACGGACTGCTTGACGGCGTTGAACAGCCGGTCGGACAAATTTATTTGCCGAGCGAAAAATTCAAAGAGGTGTCGCGTTTCGTGAGTTCATTGGAAAATTTAGGCATAAGTCCCGCTGGATTCCGCGCTGAATCGGAGAACAATTATGAGATTTATCTGAAAAACGGCGTTAAAATAATTTTTGACGATAATCAGCCGTTTGACAAAACTCTTGAAAATATAGAATCCATTTTAAGCGAGATTGATTTCAAAGGAGATTATTCGGAAAACAATCCTCTGAAAATAAATTATGTGGATATGCGTTTCGGAAATAAAATTTTTTATAAGACAAAATAAAAAACTTGGCGGAAAACTTAGCGGTGAAACCGCCAAGTTTTCTTTCCCCCCGACAAGGAATCCGGCGAACTCGCACTTGGAAACTAAGTTTCCAAGTGCGACTGATTAATTTGTAATTTCTGTGGGTATCAGATACCCACAGAACATCTTATTTTCCGGAAAATCACAAACACGCTGGATAAAAATGTTTAAAAATTATTTCATTAAAAATTTAATGAAAATTAGAAATTAGAAATTTATCATTCCAACCCCTCCCACTTATCAGGGGAGGAGTCAGTCTCTGTTGTCAATTCTCCCCCTGACAAGGGGGATTAAGGGGGTTGGAATTATAAATTTTTAACTCTTCCTGTTGTTCTTCCGATTATCCACAGTTTTGCGTATGTTTTATTTGCTTTAATAAGGTATAATTTAGCAGTAATTATTGCCCGATTTTATTTGTTGAGCGATCTTAAAGAGTTTGGTTCGGTTTAATTTTATCCATTGTGAAGAAAAAATTTTCAAGTAGAAAAAATACTAGTAGTGTTTTGAGATTGTTTATAGTAATTGTTGCCATCCTCTTTGCGGGGAATTATTCATCGGCGGAAGCTGAAAGTCCGGAGCTTGAGCGCGAGATGGAATACGCCAGCGGTCATTTAGCCTCAATTTCCGAAGAAGCCAGAAGACAGCTTGAATTGATTGACGCTGGAATCCCGCCTCCGCCAGAGACTGCGGCGAGGCAAGCCCGACCTTTGCCGGAGACTTCCAATGAAGCCGTTCCGCAGTCGGAAGCCGTTCGCGAAGCCGGTCAATTTTTCTCATTCGGCATATTTGAAAAATTCATATCTAATTTTACAAATCAAACCGCCGGCATCGCTTCTCTGTATAAATCAGTCATCTCATCAGTCGCTGTCATTTCCAACCAAACCGCTAGCATTGCTTCTTC
>LBYO01000019.1 GCA_000996205.1 Parcubacteria group bacterium GW2011_GWA1_40_21
TATTCGGGCAGGTGGCGGGACTAATGCGGACTCGGTTTTGCGAAAACTATTTTTTGGGGAAAGGATTTCGCAAAACACTCGGCTACTCTTTTTTGAATTCGGATGTCGCAAGCGGAGGAGGGGAGGTTGGGGGGTGTCTTTTCAGAAACTTGGCGGTAAAACCGCCAAGTGAATAGAAATGAGAAAGAATAAAACCAAAAATACTTTTGCGCGACGTCGCGCAAAAGTATTTTTGGAAATATTGGAAATAATAGCGCTGAAAACTAATTTTTTTTGGGAAACTTGTCTTTGTAAAGTTTTACCCCTCTTAAAAAAGCTTTTTCGGCTTCTTTTCGCCTCTTAAAACTGTTTACTTTGACCTCTTTGCCCTGCACTTTTTTGTAGGTTGAGTAAAAATGTTCCATTTCTTTGATCGTGTGTTCGTTTATGTCAGACAAGTCTTTGACATCATTCCAGCGAGGGTCGTCAACGGGAACGGCGATGATTTTATCGTCATTGTCGCCGTCATCAGTCATACTCATAATCGCGACAGCTCTGGATCTCACGAGGACTCCAGGATGAAGAGGGTGGGTGGTGAGAAGAATTACATCCAAAGCGTCGCCGTCGTCCCAAAGCGTCTGCGGAACAAAGCCGTAATCAAACGGGAAATCTTGAGCGGTGTGAGCGACTCTATCAAGCGCGATAATGCCGGTGCTTTTGTCTATCTCATATTTATTTTTAGAACCTTTGTTTATCTCAACGATTACATTCATTTTGGAAGATTCTCCCGGGGATATGTCGTGCAATAAATTCATATTTTTATTATTTTAATTGAGTTTAATTTTTTTTATTTGGAATCTTTTTTACCAAGAGTCAGATTAACATTCTCTCCGTCAGCCGAAGCCACATTGGCTTCTTTCATAGACTGAATATCCAGTTTCCAGGAAGTAAGCTTTGCCGCCAAGCGCACATTTTGCCCTCCTTTGCCGATCGCGAGGGATAGCTGGTCTTCCGAAACTTCAACCGAAGCTTTTTTCTCCTCTTCGTTGATTGAAACGCTGATAATTTTGGCTGGAGAAAGCGCATCCTCTATAAATTTTTTCGGATCAGCCGACCATTCTATTATGTCTATTTTTTCTCCGCCAAGCTCGCTCATAACCGTTCCAACCCGAACGCCTCTTTGTCCCACCATTGACCCGACCGGATCAATGTGCTCGTCGCGGGAAACGACCGCAATCTTTGAGCGCGATCCGGCTTCTCTGGCAATCGCTTTTATTTCAACCGTTCCGCTCGCGACTTCCGGAGATTCCATTTTAAACAATTCCTGGATGAATTTAGGGTGAGATCGCGACAATTTCAAAAATATTCCTCTTGGAGTTTCTTCCACTTTGTAAAGATAAGCGCGGACTCGCTCGCCTTGCTTGTATCTTTCGCCCGGAATCTGTTCTTCAAAAGGAAGAATCGCGGTGGCTCTGCCCATATCTATAAAAATGTTTCCTCTTTCAATCCTCTGAACCGTGCCGCTTACGATTTCTCCTTCTCTCTTGCCGTATTCGTTCAACACGGAAACTTTTTCCGCTTCTCTCATCTTCTGAATGATGACCTGCTTGGCTGTCTGAGCCGATATTCTGCCGAAATCATCCTTCATTTCAAGAGGGAAGATCATCTCGTCGCCCAAATTCACGTCTTTTTTGATTTTTTTCGCGTCCTCAAGGAGAATATGATGTTCCGAATTAAAATAAACTTTCTCGCCTTCGTCGTCCGCGTCGCTCGCCTCCATTTCAACTCCCTCGCCATTTTTGCTCATAATCACCTGCGATTCGTCAACGACGATTTTAACCTGATTGAATTCAGTCTTGCCGGTATTTATGTCAAACTTCGCGCGGATAATCTGCCCTTTTTTGCCGTACTCTTTCTTATAGGCGGTCGCCAAGGCCAGCTCAATGGCTTCAATCATTTTTTCACGAGGTATTCCTCGCTCTTCCTGCAACTGTTCCAAAACCGAATTTATTACTTTTAGATCAAACATAATTTTAATATTTTTTTAAAAAATGAAGTTCGCTTTCGGCGAACTTCAGCTCAAACTTGACCATAATAGCTTATATCAATAAAAAAAATTTGTCAAATTCGGCTAATTATTGTGAAATGGTTTCTCATCAAATTATATTTGCGAGCTGTTTTTATATTTATCTGTTATAATAACCAAAACATATTTTGTCAGAAATTAAATCGGGATATTTGAATCTCGCGGGAAATTATTCAAAAATTCAATCATAAGATGCGCATTGAGGAAAAAAAATTAAAAGAATTTATTTTGGACTCGGGGCTTGTGTCGCGAGCCGATTATGAAAATACCGAAAATGAAATCAAGAAAAGCGGTCTGAATATAGAGAAGATATTGATAAGCAAAGGCTTCATAACCGATGATAATTTACAGCACATCAAGGCCTACATTTTAGGCATCCCGTTTGTTGACCTGAAAGGACAGAAAATAGATTTTGAAACATTGTCAATGATACCGGAGCCGATCGCCAGAAAAAACAACATCGTCGCTTTCAACAAGAAAGGCGACTCTTTGGAAGTGGCGATGTTGAACGCCGACGATCTCGCCGCGATTGAATTCGTCAAGAAAAAAGTCGGACTTAAAATTTTACCCAGACTTACGGACAGTAATTCAATCAAAAGCGTAATTTTGCAATATCAAAAAAGCCTCAAAGCCGAGTTTGGCGACTTCATACAAAAAGAAGCGCTTTCTCTTAAAACATTGGCTGAAGATTCAGAGGGGATCGGTGGAGGGCAGGAGGGAGATTTAAAGAAGATGGCCGAAGAAATGCCGGTTGTCCGCATAGTGGATACTCTTTTGAAGCACGCCATAATTCAGAACGCTTCAGACATACACATTGAACGGCTTGAAAACGAAGTTTTGGTCAGATACAGGATTGACGGCATTCTTCATGACGCGATGGTTCTGCCGAAAAATGTCGGCGAGAGCATTACCGCCAGAATAAAAGTCCTTTCCAGTCTGAAATTGGATGAAAAAAGATTGCCTCAAGACGGCCGTTTCAAGGTTGAAATGAATAAAGAAAAAGTTTCTTTCAGAGTTTCCATTATTCCAACGCATTTCGGAGAAAAAACGGTTATGAGACTTTTGAAGGAAGATGTTTCCGGCTTCACTCTTGAGAGCATCGGATTTCACGGCGAAGGGCTTGAGAGAATTCACTACGCGACCAAACAAGCCAATGGAATGATACTTACCACCGGACCGACAGGCTCCGGCAAGACCACGACTCTCTATACGATATTGGATATTCTGAACACTCCCGATGTCAACATTTCCACCATTGAGGACCCGATTGAATATCAGATGTCAAGAATCAATCAAACTCAAGTAAAACCGGAAATAGGCTTTACATTTTCCAATGGTCTGAGGTCTCTTGTCAGACAGGACCCGGATATAATAATGGTGGGAGAAATCAGAGACAATGAGACCGCTTCGCTCGCTGTAAACGCGGCGCTTACCGGACACCTTGTCTTGTCAACGCTCCACACGAATTCCGCTGCGGGAGCGGTGCCCCGTTTGATTGATATGAAAATAGAGCCGTTTCTTTTGGTTTCAACCATCAATGTCATCGTCGCTCAGCGTCTGGTGAGAAAGTTGTGTTCGGTGAAAGAAAAATATTCTCTCTCAAAGGCCGAATTGGCGTCCCTTAAAAAGACTGTTGATATAGATCGCGTGCTCGGATTTCTGAAAGAAGAAAAAATCGTAAGCGGAAAAGACTCGTGGGAAACTATTTCTTTTTATAAGCCCAAAGCTTCTCCGGAATGCGCGGACGGCTACAGCGGCCGCGCGGGAATACACGAAGTTCTTAAGATATCCACCGCCATAAGAGATTTGATTGTGAAAGGCGGGACGGATGAAGAGATTGAAAAGCAAGCGAGGGAGGAAGGAATGATGACAATGATTGAGGACGGCATTTTCAAAGCCGCTCAAGGCGTGACGACGATAGAAGAGGTTTTGAGGGTGGTGACGGAATAATTTCTAATTACTAATTACTAATTTCTAATTAATCTTGAATTACGAAATGCAAAAAATTTATAGGTCTATTGAGCAAAACATTTAAAAAAACAAATAGCTTTTGCGACCTGATGACCTGAATTTTTGCATTTCGTAATTCGGAGAAATTAGGAATTGATTCCTGTTCTTAAAATCTAAAACCTGTCTCTATTAACTTCTGTTTCCAAAAAATGATATAATTATAAAAATAAAGTATGCCCAAATTCAACTTTAAGGCCTTGAAACCGTCGGGGGAAACATACGAAGCGTCTCGGGAATCCGCTGACAAATTTTCCCTTTATCGGGAAGTCAAGAACGAAGGAGATACGGTGGTAGATGTTTCCGAAGCGAAAACGGGAAGAAATATTTTAATTTCAACGGCGCTTGCCGTTTTTGGTCGCGTGACAGCGCATGAAAAAGTGGTCTTTGCCAAAAATCTCGGAGCGATGCTCGGCGCCGGACTTTCGCTATCGCGCGCGTTATCCATAATAGAAAGACAAACTAAAAATAAGGGGCTGAAAAAAATCACGGCTTCATTGAGCGAAAGCGTGAGTCACGGCAAGACTTTAAGCGAAGCGATGAAAGATCACCCCCAAGTGTTTTCCAAACTTCTCGTGTCAATGGTCGGGGCGGGAGAGGAAAGCGGCAGTTTGGCTGAATCCCTGACTATCGTAAGCGTTCAGATGGACAATATGTATAAATTGCAAAAAAAAGTGAAAGGGGCAATGCTGTATCCGGCGGTAATCATTGTCGTGATGTTTATTATCGGGATACTTATGCTGATTTATGTTATTCCCGGACTGACTAAAACTTTCAAAGAGGCCAATGTTGAGCTTCCGATGAGCACCAAAGCCGTGATTTTTATAAGTGATTTTCTCGGAAATAACGCCATAACGGCATTTATGGGAACAGTCTTGGCGGTCGGAATTTTATACGGGTGGACGCGGACGAAAAAAGGGAAAAGATTCCTTGATTTTTTGACGCTTCGTTTGCCCATTATTTCCGGCATAATCAAAGAAACCAATTCCGCGAGGACTTCCCGAACTTTGTCTTCTCTTCTATCTGCCGGCGTTCCGGTCGCCCAAGCGCTAAGTATCACCGGTGATGTAATCCAGAATTCTTATTATAAAGAGGTGCTGAAAGAATCCGAAGAGAGCGTGGAAAAAGGCGATAGCATCTCCAGTGTTTTCGTTAAGAATGACCGTCTCTATCCCATTTTTGTTGGAGAGATGATAAATGTGGGGGAAGAAACGGGGAATATGTCAAAGATGCTTATGGAAGTCGCTTTATTTTATGAAAATGAAGTAAGCCAAAAGACGAAAGATATGTCCACGATAATTGAACCGTTTCTTATGGTATTTATCGGGGCGGTCGTGGGATTCTTCGCCATATCAATGATAACCCCGATGTATTCAATAATGAATAATATTTAATAAAATTTTTGCATCCGATTGCATAAGTTTTATACAAAAATGTCATTTAATAAAAACCTAAAATCTGTCGGCTTCCCCCTACAACCTACAACCTACAACCTACAACCTTCTCGGGGCTTTACCGCGGTGGAATTTCTCATCGCTCTGTCAATATTAGCTATTTTGACGGCAATAATATTCACATCAATGAGCGCTTTCAGGGGTGGCAAAGCCCTGCAAATAGTCTCCGAAGACATTCTTTCTTTGTTGGATGAGGCGAGAGGCAATACTTTGTCGGCGAAAGATTCTTACGCTTACGGGACGCATTTTGAATTCTCAAGAATAGTTCTTTTTCGCGGAGCGACTTATTCAAGCTCCGACACCAATAACAAGACCGTTCTTATTGACGGGGCGGTTGAGATCTCAAACATATCGCTTGCAGGAGGAGGGCAAAACGCGCTATTTCAGCGGCTTACCGGAAAAACAAGCCAAAGTGGAACAATCACGATTCGCCTAAAATCAGATAATTCAAAGACAAAAACAATTACCATAGAAGCAAGTGGCGTAGCGAGTTCTAATTGACTTTGAGTACCCCAAATTACGAAATGCAAAAATTCAGGTCCTCGGGTCGCAAAAGCTATTTGTTTTTATCCGTCGGCTGACGGATTGCTCAATAGACCTATAAATTTTTGCGTTTCATATTTGGGATCAATTAGGAATTAAAATTACGCTGACTGTCATTCTCTTAACCTACTACCTAAAACCTAAAACCTACAACCTTCTTTTGGCGCATTGACTTTAAAAAACGATTTGCTATTATTGCAGTTATCGCTTTTTTGCGCTTTTCTTGCCTGCAAGCAGGCAAGTTTGTTTGGTTTTTAGTAAACAAAAAAGTCGAAATTTTATTAAGCACGCTGAATTTTTTTGAAAAATTTTCAGCTTAATCAAAAAGTTATTTAGTTGCATAAGCTGGGCAAAAGTTCTCGCGCGCCCCGCTTATATAATTATAAAACACAAATATTATGGTAGAATTTATTAGATCAAAGCCTCATGTCAATGTCGGCACAATCGGCCATGTAGACCATGGAAAGACAACGCTTACCGCGGCGATTCTTAATGTTTTGCATCGCGCCGGCAAGGAAGTCAAATTAAGAGGAGTGAATGAAATTGACTCCGCCCCGGAGGAAAGAGAGAGAGGAATCACTATCGCCCTCTCTCATAATGAGTATTCAACGGATAAAAGACACTACGCTCACATAGACGCTCCGGGACACGCCGATTACATCAAGAATATGATCACCGGCGCGGCTCAAATGGACGGAGCGATTCTTGTCGTAGCCGCCACTGACGGCGCTATGCCCCAGACTAGAGAGCATGTTCTTCTTGCGAAGCAAGTCGGTGTGCCTAAGATTATAGTTTTCCTCAACAAGTGCGATATGGTTGACGACAAAGATATGATTGACCTTGTGGAAGCGGAAATCAGAGAACTTCTTGCAAAACAAGGGTTTGATGAAAACGCTCCCGTTATTCGCGGTTCCGCCCTTAAAGCTCTTGAAGCCACGGGGATTGACGATGAATGGTCAAAGAAAATACTTGAACTTGCCGATACTCTTGACAATTACATTCCGGTGCCAAAGCGAGAGATTGACAAACCTTTTCTTATGCCTATTGAAGACATCTTCTCAATTGAAGGAAGGGGAACTGTCATCACCGGCAGAATAGAAAGAGGCACGGTTAAGGTTGGCGAGGATGTTGAAATCGTGGGAATCAAGCCTACATCAAAGACGACAGTGACGGGAATTGAAATGTTCAATAAGTCCCTGCAAGAAGGACAAGCGGGAGACAATGCCGGCATTCTTCTTAGAGGAACAAGAAAAGAAGATGTCCACAGAGGCCAAGTTGTCGCCAAGCCTGGTTCCGTCACACCTCACACGGATTTTGAATCCGAAGTCTATATTTTAAAGAAAGAGGAAGGAGGAAGACACACTCCGTTCTTCAATGGCTACAAACCGCAGTTTTACATCAGAACAACCGATGTTACCGGAGAAGTTACTCTTCCTGAAAAAGTTGAAATGGTTATGCCGGGAGACACGATTACTTTCAAAGTGAAGCTTGTGGCTCCTGTCGCCCTTGAAGAGAAACAGAGGTTTGCCATAAGAGAAGGAGGCAAGACTGTGGGCGCGGGTGTTGTAACGAAGATTATCGCTTAATAAATAAGATGCCTCTAGCAAAAGAAAAAACGACGAAAAGCAAAAAAGCGCCTAGTCGTGGCAAAGCCGCGAAGTCGGCCACCAAAGCGGAATCAATTTCAAAGTTAAGAATCAGGGTAAGCGCTTATGAGAGCAAGATTCTTGACGCTTCCGTAAGGCAGATTGTTGATACGGCTATCCGATATGATGTCAAAGTCCTTGGACCGATACCTCTTCCGACTGAAATAAAGAAGTATACGGTCAACAGAGCATCTTTCGTCTACAAAAACGCGCGAGAACAATTTGAGATGAGGATGCACAAAAGACTTATTGACATTATCAATCCATCGCCTAAAGTGATTGAAGCGCTTACTAATTTAAGTCTTCCATCGGGAGTTAAGATAGATGTGAAGATGATGTAAAAGAAGGTTGTAGGTTTTAGGTAGTAGGTTGTAGGAAAGATAAAAATTTCTGAAAAACCTACAACCTTCTGCAAAACCTACCACCTATAACCTAAACTATGAAATTCATTCTGGGAGAAAAAAAGAATATGAGTCAAATTTTTGACGAAAAAGGGAACGCTCATCCCGTGACTATTCTTAGTGCTGGTCCAGTTGTCGTTACTCAAGTCAAAACTAAAGAGAAAGACGGTTATGAAGCCGTCCAAATTGGATATGGAGAAAAAAAGGCGAAGAACATAAACAAAGCTATTACGGGACATCTTAAAGGCTTGGGCAATTTCAGATTTTTGAGAGAGTTTAAGATTGAGGATGTTAAAGAAGCATCGGGCATTAAAGTCGGCGACAAATTTGGCCTCTCTGTCTTTAAAGCAGGAGACAATATAACCGTTTCATCCGTCAGTAAAGGGAAAGGATTTCAGGGTGTGGTCAAAAGGCACGGTTTCAGGGGCGGACCGAGAAGCCACGGTCAGAAACATTCCGAAAGAGAGCCGGGTTCCATAAGCCAGGGTTTGAGAACATCAATAAGAAGCGGAATGAGAATGGCTGGACGAATGGGGGGTGATCGTGTTACAGTCAAAAATCTGAAAGTGATGCAGATTGACCCGCAAAATAATGTTCTGCTTTTAAAAGGCGCAGTGCCCGGCAGACGCGGGACGATGGTGGAGATAAGGGGGTAGAAGAAGGTTGTAGGTTTTAGGTAGTAGGTTGTAGGGAAGAAATTAATTTTTTAATCTAAAACCTAATCACTGGCACCTAAAACCTACAACCTTCTGCAAAACCTACCACCTACCACCTACCACCTAAAACCTAAACAAATGGAAGCATTAATTTACAATCAAAAAGGAGAAGAAGCCGGCAAGATAAAATTGCCGGAGGCTGTATTCGGCTTGCCTAAGAATGACGACCTTGTTCATCAGGTTGTAGTGTCAATGCAATCTAATTTGAGAACACCTGTGGCGCACACTAAAGGCAGAGGCGATGTGAGAGGAGGAGGCAAGAAGCCGTGGCAACAGAAAGGAACCGGCCGAGCCAGACACGGATCAATCCGCTCTCCGCTGTGGAGAGGAGGAGGAGTCACTCACGGACCTATCAAAGATAAGAACTACGAGAAGAAGATAAACAAAAAGATGAAAGCAAAGGCGCTTTACACTATCCTCTCTCAAAAGATGCGCGACAATGAAATATTGTTTGTGGACAATTTCTCGTTCATAAAACCAAAAACACAAGAAGCAGTCAGCGCGATGAAATCTCTTTCCAAGATAAAAGAATTTAAAAATATTATCTCAAAGAAGAACAATGCCGCTTATCTGGCTTTGGGCAAAAAAGATTTGAACACGGCTAAAAGTTTCGCTAATTTAAGCAACATTAAAATTGATGATGTGAAAAATCTCAATCCTATGGATGTGGTAAATTACAAATATTTGATAATTGAACAGCCGGAAGAGTCGGTGAAATTTATACAAGGGAAGCTTGAGAAAAAAGTCTTAAAGTAATTTCAATTTTTATATAAAAATATGGCGATTTTAGGAACAAAAAAGAATACAAAAGAAAAAGCGGAAAAAACGCTCTCCAAAGAAGTTGTTGTTGCCGAAAAAATAAATAAAGAAAACAGCTCGTCAATCGGCTCTTCTTATAATTCAGCTAATTCCGCTATTTTAAGGCCTAGAATTACGGAGAAATCAGGCGACGCGTCTCAAAAACTGAATGCTTATACTTTTGAGATCAGCCGCTCTGCATCCAAAAATGAGGTCGCTAAAGCGATTAAAGAATTATATAAAGTTGCGCCGGTCAAAGTTAACATAACTAATCTTCCTCGTAAAAGAATTTTCTCGCGCGGAAAGAAAGGCTGGAGCGGCGGTGTAAAAAAAGCGGTGGTTTATCTGAAGAAAGATGACAAGATAGAATTTATATAACATATTATGAATTATGAAACACTATAGACCCACAACCAAATCAAGGAGGCATATGTCCACCATTTCCTACAGGAAAATTATTACAGCCAAAGACCCTCACAAAGCCTTGACCAGTGGCTTTAAGCGCTCTGTCGGCAGAAATAGCTTCGGACGGCTTACTACCCGCCACAAAGGAGGCGGACACAAACGGCTCTATCGAGATGTTGATTTTAAATATGAAAAGTTCAATGTTCCCGCCAAAGTTTTGACTATTGAATACGACCCGAAATAGCGCTCGTTTGTTATAAAGACGGAGAAAAAAGATACGCCCTTCTTCCAAAATCTGTGAAAGTCGGCGACGAATTTGTCGTCTCTGAAAACGCCGAAGTGAAAATCGGCAACAGATTGCCTCTCCGAAAAATACCCGTCGGCACATTTGTCTACAATGTGGAGTTAAAGCCAAAAGGCGGGGCGAAACTCGGCAGATCAGCGGGCAATTACGCTGAAGTCGTGGCGCAGGATGCCGGACACACGGATTTGAAACTTCCGTCTTCGGAAGTTAGAAAAGTTCTTGATACTTGCTGGGCGTCAATCGGAGAAGTTTCAAATGATGAAAACAGATTGGTCAATATCGGCAAGGCCGGACGAAGCCGATGGCTTGGAATCAGGCCTACTGTAAGAGGAACAGCTATGAACGCGGTTGACCACCCATACGGAGGAGGCGAAGGCAGGCAAGGAAGAGGCACAAGAAGAGCCAAAACCCGCTGGGGCAAGCCTGTCGGCAAGGGCCAAAAGTCCAGATACCCTAAGAAATACTCAAACTATCTCATTGTTTCCAGAAGAAAGGTGGGGAAGAAAAGAGAATAAAAAGTTTGTAAAGTTTATCAAGTTATAAAGTTGGGATAAAATAGAAATTGCTACCCTTGTTCTGTTTATGGTTTTATGACCCCATTCTAAATTTTTGACTCTAAAATTTTTTTGCAGTTTATTATGGCTGTGCTAGAATATAACAACTTTTAAAAGTTTTGTTATGGTTGAGCAAAAAACAATTGATTATATAAGAGAGAATTTAGCAACAGGTAAATCAAAGGAGGATATTTATAAGGATTTGCTTGCGCAAGGACAAACAATAGACGCTATTAACGAGGGTTTTTCTTTGTCGGTCCAAGAATACCGAAAAGAAGACTCTAAAAAAAGGATTACAACTATTATGGCTGTTATCGGCGCCATTCTTGTCGGAGCCGGCATTTTTTCGTTTGTCGCGGCTAATTGGCAGGAGATTGGAAAGTTTTATAAAATTCTGATTATTTTATGCTCTATGCTGTCTAGTTATTACGGAGGGTGGATATTAAAAGAAAAATATCATAGGATAAAAACCGGAGAAGCCTTGATTTTATTGGGTTCAATAATCTACGGCGCTGGAATTTTCTTGATAGGCCAAATGTTTAATGTAAGGGCTAATTGGCCGGACGCTTTTATTTTGTGGATGTTCGGCTTGCTTGCTTTAGGGCTGGCGTTAGATTCTTTTGTTGTTTTTTATTTTGCTGTTCTCGTGGGGTTTGTGGCGATTGTCGGCCATCCTTTTGATATTTTTAATAACTTCGCGGAAGACAGGTTTTTGTTTACTTCTTCTGTTGTGTTGCTAACCGCCACGATCATTACTTTTATTTTTGGAATTATTTTCTACAAAAAAACAGTTCCAAGAGATATTTATTAAAGATATGGATATTGAAATCTTAATAATCATAGCAATAATTATTGCGCTAGGTGTCATTGCGGGTTTTGGCATGCTTGTATGGCGTATTTTTAGAAGAAAAACAATATCATCCGGTTCTAATCTCAGAATCAGTTTTTCTTCAGAAGAAACATTAAGTCAACTATTTTTTCTTTTATTCGTATTTTTTTTGGCGATTACCGTCATGTCTTTTAACCGCAATTTGGGGAATGTTATAGAATGGCCTCTTGTAATCCTCTCATCTTCTTTTATCAGTATTTTTCTTTCCTATCGATTTAAGGGCATATTGCTTCTTCCTGTCGGTTTGATCGGACTATTTTCTTGGTGGTTTTTAAAAGCTTCAGAATGGATCAGTTTTGAAAGTTCGATAGATATGGACATAAAAGATTTGTCGCTGTTTTCCTTGCCTTTGCTTTTTAGTTTGTTTCTTTATGTTGTCGGTTCAATGCACGGACAAAATAGAAAATTTGAAAGATACGCAGCGGTTTATAATGTCCTGCCTGTTATTGCCATCACGGTCGCTCTGTTTTTTGTCTCTACAGAGTTTGGCATAGAAGCTTTACAGGAAATGACAGAAGGGTCGGATATTTTTAATTCAGGGCAATTATCTCTTTCTTATATTTTGGGAGGGGTGATTTTTATAGTTGGTGTTTTTTATTCTCTGGGGAAAAATATTGTTAAGCCAATTGAAGGGGCAGCGTTGTTCATATACGGAGCTGTTTTTGGGCTTTCTGTATTTTTGCCGGATATGAGCGCGAATGGACAAAATCTTTATTTAGCCGCTTTTTTCAATATTTTTTTACTGATTCATTTGGTGGTCATGCTTTTTACCGGTTATTTGAAGAAAAAAGACTGGTTTATTAACCTAGGATCTTTTTCTCTCTTTGTTTTTATTATTGTTAAATATTTTGATTGGGCTTTTGATTTTTTGGACAAAAGTATCTTTTTTATCAGTGCCGGAATTTTGCTTCTCGTTTTAGGTTGGTTTATAGAGAAAGGAAGAAGGTATATGCTTTCTTCAAGTAATATGACCATTTAATATTTTATGATTAATTCAAAAAAGAACAAATTCATAATCGCAATTGCCATCCAAACGGCTATTCTTTTTTTCATCATTCTGTTTAAATTGCTGATTTTGAGCGGAGGTGAGGAAGTTTTTCTAAAAATTAGGCCGGTTGATCCGCGAGATCCGTTTAGGGGTGACTATATAACATTTCAATACGACATTTCTCGAATAAAGGGAAGTTTTTTTGATTCGTCAGAAAAGATTAAGTACGGGGATAAAATTTACATCCCTTTGTTAAAACGAAAAAATTATCATGTCGTCACTAACCGCATTAGCAAAAACAAACCGGATACGGGCATATTTATAAAAGGCGCAGTGAACGATATTAGACAGAAAGGTGATTCACTTGATGAAGTTTTTGTTTCGTACGGAATTGAAGAATATTTCATTCCGGAAAATTCCGGAAGAAATGTAAATTTTAATGGACAAAATACTTTTGCCAAGGTTGTTTTGGATAAAAACGGAAATGCGGTTCTAAAAAATGTGTATGTGAACGGAAAATTATGGCCGCCCAAAGATACTCCCAAAAAGTCGATTGAAAAGCCCTTATCTTCTGATGACGAAGATTTTGGAATTATGATTTTAGAAGAGAATGACGATGAGCCGGAAGTTAATTTAAGAGAAGAAAAAATTTCTTCTCTAGATAAAATAGTTGACCCTTCCGGTCTCTATCAGTTTGCAAAAATTGATGGCTGGCGTATCAGGAGTTCCGTTGTCGCCCCCGGAAATGTGCCATTGGGCGGGCAGGTGTCCCAACTCATTCTGGAAACCGAAGATTTTCGTTCCCATATGGTTAATAATGATGGTTTTTCACGAAAAAAATATGACAGCGGAGCAACACTAAATATAACGGTTATAAAAGGCAATCGAGAAATTGATCATGGCAATGCCAATATTTTTGAAACTTCAAAATTTAATTTCAGAGGAGGAGTGGACGGCGAATA
>LBYO01000020.1 GCA_000996205.1 Parcubacteria group bacterium GW2011_GWA1_40_21
GTAAGTCTTGGCGTTGATTTTGTAAACAATGCCTTTGGTCTGTGCCGCCGCAATGGCATATCTGGAATCCGGACTCAAAGAAATATGAGAAAGATGTAAGTCTGTTCCCATATCAATTCTTCTGATTATTTTGTCGGTTAACGGATTTATGACGATAATCTCATCATTAACTTTTATTTCTCCTTCTTCGCCGTGTCCCTCATCGGCTCTAGCCACGCCCAACATGCCAAAAAGCAGTTGTGTCGGGTAAACTTTCTGAATTTTGAAAAAAGAAATTTTTTCCTTGTTCATATCCATGGCATTCGCCGTCACCCAGACACTTTTATTATCCGGCGCGACTTGCACATTGTGGGGCATAAAACCGATTTTTATTCCGCCTATTTCCGCCGAAAGATCAATCCGTTTGATAACATTTCTATCTTTCGCGTCAATGACGGCGATCTCTCCGGTTTCCTCCACCGCCACATAAATTTTATCACCAACTTTTGTTTCTAATTTTTTTGTTGTTTCTTTGTCTTTGCCGGATAGCAGGAAAATTCCTCCCGCCAAAACCGCCAAGATGAATATTGTTCCGATTATTTTTGTTTTCATTTGTTTTGAGACTTTGAATTACAAAATACTCTATTCTGTCATTCCCGTGGAAACGGGAATCCAGATTCAATCAATGACAGTCTGGATCCCCGCCTGCGCGGGGATGACAAACAATTCGAGATTTTTAAGAATCCAAAGTTTAAGATTAAATTGCTGAACGACTAAAAAACCGTATTAAACGATTTGATAAGACAAAAGAATTTAGAACCAAAGAAACCAAAGATGTGTAGCTTAAATTCTTTTGTCTTTAGGACTTGCGAATTTGGATGCAGTTCGAGGCGCGAGCGAGAAGCGACCGAGCCATACTTCGCAGTATGGTGAGGGAGCATCGGAGCGAAGCAACGAAGAAATGCGCCGAATTCGCAAGTCCTATAGAGACGGGCTATTTTCCAATAGAGATAACCAGCGGATGAAATTTTTTAAATTTGAATGGAGAGAATCGGCTATTTCAATCAATCTTTTCTTCAGATAGATAATCTGCTTTCTAGAAATAGAACGGGGGTCAAAATTTTTTAAGGCGAATGTCAGTATAAAAGCAAAAGCAATAATCGCCAGAACTGCCGCGACCGATACTATAATTGCGCTTGAAAAGAACTCATAAGCTTGGAAGTGGTAAAAAGCGTAGGAAAAAGAATTATTGCCGTCGGGACATAGGCTTTTACCCACGACAAGAGAAGCAATGCAGTCGGAACCAGCATGATCCGACATCTGATGAGGCATCCACATAAACCCGAATATAGCCACACCCACAAATCCTATTAACAAAATTGTTGCTAGATATTTCATTTATTAAATAAATTGTACATTATATTTCCTAACGAGTCCACAGGCGAAAATTCATATTTTCATCTGGGACGAGTGACGGAAATTCAAGCGATTCATAATCGCTTATATTTTCTTCCTCCGCAATAGCAAAGCGTTTAGTGCCACGATGACCGTGCTGACTGACATAAGACCAGCCGCGAGTGCAGGCTCCAGCATTATTCCTTTTGACGCGAGAACTCCGGCGGCGAGTGGAATAGCAACAATATTGTATCCAGTCGCCCAGAATAAATTTTGAATCATTTTAGTATATGTTAATTTTGAAAGGCGGATAATTTTTGCGATATCGCGCGGATCATTGCGAACCAAAATAATTCCTGCGGACTCAATAGCCACATTGGTGCCGGCGCCGATGGCGATGCCCAAATCGGCTTGGGTCAAAGCAGGCGCGTCATTCACTCCGTCCCCCACCATTGCCACTTTTTGCCCTTTTGATTGCAAGAGTTTAACTTTTTCCGATTTTTGGTCCGGCAGAACCCGCGCGAAATACTCATCTATACCAAGTTCTCCCGCAACCCATTTCGCGACATCTTCCGAATCGCCGGTAATCATAGCAGTCTTGATTCCAAAACCGCGCAGATTTTTAATCGCCTCTCGCGACTCTTCGCGAATAATATCGGCGAGAGCGATAGATCCGATAATTTTTTTAGCAGTTAAAACAAAAACAATCGTCTTTCCCTGCGAAGACAGTTCGTCAATCTTTTTTTGAGCATCATTATTTAAGGAAAATTTATAATCATTTAAAAGAGCTTCGCTCCCCACAAAAATGTCATCACCACTTATCATCGCTTTGGCTCCCTTTCCGGCTATTCTCTGGAAATTATCGGCTGATGAAAGAGTTAAATTTTTTCTTTTTGCTTCATTTGCAATCGCCCGCGCTATCGGATGTTCGGATTCGCTGTTCACTGAAGCGGCTACGCGGAGCGTTTCAATCTCTGAAATTTCCGATAAGGGAATAACCGCATCAACGCCGAATTCTCCTTTGGTGAGCGTTCCCGTCTTATCAAAAAGCACGACATCAATGTTGCGAGCCGCTTCAAGTGCCATTCGCTTTTTTATGAGAAGCCCGTTTCGCGCCGCTTTGGTTGTTGAAATGGAAGCGACAAGAGGAATCGCCAAGCCAAGAGCGTGCGGACACGCGATGACAAGAACGGCAACCATTCGGTTTATCGCGAACGATGCGTCAGAGAGCGAAATCCAAACAGCGAAAGTGGCGCCGCCTGCCACGACAGCGATGATAGTTAAGTAATAAGCGGCTCGGTCAGAGAGCATCTGCAAGCGCGATTTTGAGCTTTGAGCCTCGGCGACAAGGCGCATCACACCCGCCAAAAAAGTTTCTTCGCCGATTTTCGTCACCAAAATTTTCAAAGAGCCGTCGCCGTTTGTCGTGCCGGCTATGACTTCATCGCCTTCTTTTTTTGGAACAGGCTTTGACTCGCCGGTGGCGATTGATTCGTCAACATCGGATATTCCTTCACTCACTCGTCCATCAGCGGGGATTCTTCCTCCCGGCTTAACCAGAACGAGGTCGCCTTTTTTAAGTTCCGAGAGAGAAATTATTTCCACTTTGCCGTTCCTTATGACTTCCGCCTGATCCGGCAAAAGTTTTGACAATTCTTTGAGCGCGCTTTGCGCGCCGGAGACGGCGCGCATTTCAATCCAGTGACCAAGAAGCATAATCGTGATGAGTGTCGCCAGCTCCCAGAAAAGCGTGTCTTTCCCGCCGAGATATGTTATCGCAACGCTGTAAAAATACGCCACCGAAATCGCCAACGCGATCAAGGTCATCATTCCAGGAAGTTTCGCCCGCAGTTCCCGATAGGCGGAAGTAATAAAAACGGAGCCACCGTAGAAGAAAATGATTGAAGATAGGACAAGCGGAAGATATTGCGAGCCGAAAAATTGCGGAGCCGTGTAATTCAAAAGCCGTTCCGCGATATCGGAATACGCGACTACCGGAATGGAAAAGATAAAGCTGACCCAAAACTTGGCTTTGAAAATGTTTACGGAGTGTCCCGAATGTTTATCAAATTCTTCACTCTCCGCTTTTCCATGTCCTGCGTGCCGCGTCAGTTTTTTCTTCATCGGCACAAGCGCCATTCCGCACTCCGGACACATTCCCGGCATCTTTTGGCGAACATTAGGATGCATCGGGCAGGTATATAAGACATCTAGACTCTCATCTTTCAACCCATCATGATTACTATGATTGTGATCATGGCAAGTATGATTCATAATTTTTATCTTGAAACTATTACGCTCTAACTATGCTTGAATTATGCATCCAGACGAAATACCAAGCAAACACCCAAGCAAAGATGAAGAAATAAATGGCACCGATGATTACGCTACCGATACTTATCCATGTAAATCCAGGAAGAGTCTCAAACATTGTTTGGTTCAATTCCACACCCCTTGTAGTATACCAAGGAAGTGATGCGCCAATAAGGCAAAAGAAATAAACGATTTCCGCTCCAAGTACGCATTTCCATCCGTATTTTTTAAGTGATAGTTTTTCCATATATTTTTATTACTTATTAGATAAAGTATACACCTTGATTAATTCTTTGACGGCTTTCTCTTCCTCGCCTCTGTGTTGCATCTGGTGTTTTACATGCGAACGCAGATGATTTTCAAGGATAAAGGCGTCAAGACTTTTGAGCGAGCGCTCTATTGAGAGGGATTGCTCCAAGAGCTTGACGCAATAAACCTCTTTCTCAATGGCGTTAATGAGTCCGTCCATCTGTCCGCGAATAATTTTCGCCCGATGCATAGCTCTGTTTTTTAATTTTTGATCCAGCATTATTTTGTAAAATTTATGTGAGTTAATAAAAATACTTAACATCGACCTGCTTATAGACTATACCCCCACCCCCTATTTGTCAATATAGATTGAGAAGTTAAATATTAAATCCTGCAAACTGCCGGATTTTCAATCTGCTTGGCGGTAAGAAAGAGCGATGCCACGAGGAGAATCACTCCGGCGATGCCGAATTCTTCTCCTTGCATAGGCAATAGCTGTATGAGTGCCCCCGCCCCAATCCATGCCAAAACGGTTGTGAGAAGAATAGAACCGCACGCCGCGCAACCGACCCCGAGCGTTCCGCTTATCGTTCCGATAAATCCCGCTACAACGCCGCTCTCTTTGATATTTGAAATTCTGCGGCGGATAAAAAATGCCGTCATCGCCACATTCATTCCAAAAAGAATAGCCATTGCGATTACAAACGAGGCGGATAATGTCGTAAAATTCGTGGAAATAGTTCCGATGAGACTCACAGGCAAAGCGATTCTTTCCGAGAACGACCCGCTTGAAAAAAGCACCTCCGCGACAAGTCCGATATTGGGAAGCCATATTATAAAAACAAAGGATGTTAAGCCGGTTAAAATCCCGATAGCCGCGTATAGAGGTTTTTGAAAAACTTTTTTAAAAGCGCGAAAAATCATAAAAGTTGTTAATTGTGAATCACAAACTTCGTTATGAGCGGAAACTTGCGGAGCGCGACTGGCGCGAGCAGAGCAATCCGTCAGCCGACAGATATGCGTGTTCCGCGAATAATGAAGTTTGTGATTTAAGTTTATTATTTATCTTTAAGGGCGCGGTCTATTAACTGTTTTATCGCCGTCTCCGGCCAGACACCGGACAATGGATATTTTTTGCCGTTTTCCCCGACAACAATACTCCACGGTGTCCCTCTGCCTCCCGTCGCGTTCGCATTATCAATATCTTCCTGAATATGCGCGTCGTATTTCCCGCTCGCAAGACAGAATGCAAATTGCTCTTCATCAAGACCCATCTCGCGCGCCACCTGCAGGATTGCGGATTTTATGTCCGTCTCATCATTTGAAAGCGAAATCTCAAAGAAACGATTTGCAAATTTCCAAAACCCGTCGTTCCCGCCAAGCTCCGCAGCGCATTCGGAGGCAACGGCTTCCTTGCGAGCGTTTAAAGGATGAAGCAGGTCAATCGGAAACTGTCTGTAAACCCACGCCACTTTGCCACTTTTGCCGTAGTCATCCATCACCCGCATCATTATCGTTTGAAATAGTTTGCAAGCGGGGCATTCAAAATCCGAATATTCAACAATTTTTACTGGAGCGTTCGGATTGCCTAGAATGTGATCATCACTCATAATAGGATTCATATTTTCAAGTCCGACAACCCTCTCATCCGTCACTTGTGTCTGTGATATGTCAGTAGCGCCATTTCCTCGCGCGTTAAAATAAAACGCTCCAGCGATTATCGCTCCGGCAATAATAATGGCAAATTGAATTGACGGGTTATTAAATTTCATAAATACTTAAATTAGTTTCTTCATTCATGTCTGCAATGTCATTTACGCGTTGATTGAGACGCGAAGAGTTTCTTTTTTATTGCTAGAGCCAATGATCGGGATTGAACCGATGACCTCCCCCTTACCAAGGGGGTGCTCTACCAACTGAGCTACATTGGCTTATTGAAATCAATGCGCGGCTGATGGGTGCTGACCCCACGACCTCTCGCGTGACAGGCGAGTGCTCTACCGTTGAGCTACAGCCGCATTTTTAAATTTTTCAAAGATTTTCTTTTTTCTGTTTAGATATAAGTCGCCTAAATCTTTAATATTATGATTATACATAAAATCGTATAATTTCAAAGACCCGTGGATACTGTAAGTCAGACGGTAATAATTTCCTTTTCCTTTTCTCAAAACTCCATTAGTGATTTTATTTTTTTCTAATTTTGATTTTAATATCTCTAAAAATCCTTTAGAGCAAGAGGTGAAGATCGCTCTTATAGCCAACAATTTGGTAATTCTCTCCTTATGAACAAAACCAATCCACACGCTGCCGTCACCGTCAAAATACCCCCTTGCAAAATCGGAGAAATATTTATCCGGCACATTTGGCACAGCCAAGCTTTTCGTCTTTCTTTCTGAAAAACCGAGCTTTCTCAAATCATCGCACATTTCAATGCTTCCTATCTGTAAGCGGTATAAAGCGCTTTCGTTTCGGCTTCTCGGTCTAGCGCTGATTTTATGTTCAGATTTAATGACTTTTTTTATCTGTTCAAGAAGTTTTTTGTCGGTTATTTGAATACACCAAAATTGTCCGCCCCGCTTGTTGACAGTAATGTATCCGTCAGCTGAAAAAAATCCTAAAACGTAGGCCATTTCTCGTGTCCATATTTTGAAAAAATCTTTATTTACACTTTTATAAATAGGCACAAATGCATTATACCTCGTGACAGGAAATTATACTAACCACAAAAAACAAATGGCAAGAAACTGAAATATGATAAATAGTGTCGGCGGGAGGGAGTTCGGTCACAAGTTCCCTCCCCAGTTTTAATTTTGAATATTTCGAAAGTGTAAAACTGGGGAGGGGTTCGCGACCCCGGCTCGCTGTCTTTCGCAAAGCTTCAAGACATGTTCAGGTCTTCGACCTACAGGTTCTTTTCTGCTGAAAAGACCTGTAGGCACGCCTCAGTCGCCTTCGCTTCTTCCGGCCATTGATTACTCCAAGTGTTCGTAATCAAGCCTCACACGAGCAAAGCAGTTTGCTCGTTCCGCCTCCTGGTGTCGGCGGGAGGGATCGAACCTCCGACCTTGGGCTTATGAGTCCCACGCTCTAACCAACTGAGCTACGCCGACAATTTAATTCATCTAATATAATATGAACCTATAAAGAAAACAATCCTGTTCAGCTTTCGCCAAACAGGATTGTTTTCTTTAATACTTGTTGCGGAGGCCGGAATTGCACCGGCGCCTCAAGGTTATGAGCCTTGCGACCTACTACTGGTCTACCCCGCTATAATAAACATTATGATACAAGAAAAACCAAAAAAAGCAATGAAAATTACAATCGGCAAAAAATTATAGAAAGTATCAATTAGGCAACGACATTCGGCGGAGTTTTTCCTTCAAAAAAGGCGATGATGTTTGTCGCGGCGAGGATTGCCATCTCATCTCTGGCTTTTTCCGTGGCGGAGGCGATGTGGGGGGTGATGACGACATTATTAAGTTTTGACAATCCTTTGGCGAGTTTTGGCTCATTTTCAAAAACATCCAAAGCCACGCCTCTGATTATTCCATTTTTCAAAGCTTCAACCAGAGCGTTCTCGTCAATCACCGGCCCGCGAGAAGTATTGACGAGATAGGCGGTCTTCTTCATCATTGCCAATCTTTCTTTATTTATAAGATGTCGGGTGGAATCAAGGAGCGGAACATGGACAGATACGACATCCGCCTCTTTCAGCACTTCATCAACCGTTCCGAAATACTTCGCGTTATGTTCTTTTTCAAATTCCTCATTTCTTTTCACGTCAAAATAAATTATATTCATCTCAAAGCCGTTCTTGGCGTGATGAGCGACTCTTGATCCTATCCTTCCGGCGCCGAGAATTCCGAGTGTCTTACCTTTCAAATCCATTCCCAAAAGATGCATCGGCGCCCAACCTTTAAACTTTCCTTTGCGAGTGAAAGAATCACCTTCAACAATTCGGCAGGTCAAACTTAAAATCAGAGCGATGGTGTGTTCCGCTACTGTGTCCGTCAAAGCTCCCGGAGTATTGGTAATTGTCACCCCTCTTTTTTTCGCTTCTTCAACATTGATATTGTTAAACCCGACCGCGTAATTAGCGAAAATTTTTGCGGTTAAAACAGAGTCAAATATCTTTCCGCCAATCTGGTCAGTCAGAAGGCAAAGCACCGCATCGTAATCCTTTTTCTTAAGAGCCGAGACGAGCTCTTTTTCTTTGAGCGAGCGGTCTTTCGGATTGATGTCCAATTCATACCCCTTGTCCCGCAACATTTTCAATCCGGCTTCAGGAATTTTTCTAGTCACATATATTTTCTTTGTCATGTATTTTTTATTTTAAGACTTGCACAGTTGGATGCAGTTCAAGGCGTCCCGATGTCCGTCGGGACGACCAAGCTGTATTATTATACTGCGCGGGAACAAACGAGCGAAGCAACGAAGAAATGCGCCGACTGTGCAGGTCTTATATTTTATTAAAAATTTTTAATTTTTCTTCCGCCACCTTCTCCACCGCTTTGACAGCTTCTTTCAGATATTTGTATGGCGCGACTTCATCAGGATTTTCTTGAAGCGACAATTGGAGAGCTCTCCTGTAAGCGACACGGATTTCGGTGCTTATGTGGACGATCGAAACGCCACCGCTTATTGCGTCAGTAAAATCGTCAGCCGAATTGCCCGACCCGCCGTGAAGCACTAAAGGAATTCCAACCGATTTTCTTATTTCTCTAATTCTTTCAATGTTGAGTGCCGGATCTTTTCCTCCCTTAAGCATTCCGTGAATATTTCCAACTGCTGGCGCGATAAGATCAATACCCGTTCTTTCCACAAACTCTTTAGCCTCTTCAGCTTTAGTCAAAAATTCTTCCGTAATTTTTACTCCAAAAGGAATTTCTTCCAGCACTTTTGACGATTTCCCTATGAATCCAAGCTCGGCTTCCACAACAATTTCCGGATTTATTTTTTTGGCGTATTCCACACATCGTCTAGTTATTTTTACATTTTCATCAAACGGCAACTCTGTTCCGTCAAAAATAACCGCATCGTATCCAAGGTCAATCGCCTCCTTAGCTCTGTCAAACGAATAAGTGTGGTCGGCATTGATAAAAATAGGATAATCAAACTGCTCTCTCAAACTCTTCACCAGCGCCACCGCCTGCCTAGCCCCGATAAAGTCCCTCTCCCCCTCCGATGTCCCGATAATTACAGGCACGGCTAATTTTCTTGCCGCATTAAAAACCCCCCAAAGCGCCTCCAAATTGGAAATATTAAAATGCCCAATCGCCACTCCGTTGTCTCCAGCTTCCGATATGCATTCTTTTAAAGTTTTCATATTTATATTCTATCATATATTTTTAAAAAAATAATAAAATGTGTGAAATAATATGAAATAATAAATGGTACACGATTTCAGCGATAGCAGATTTTCTGCACCTTTTTAAAATTTAAAATTATTTTAAAATCATGTTAAATGTTAAATTAGACCAAACCTAATCTTTAATTGTTCCTCATTGGTAAATGATTTTGCCCTGACAAATCTTACGAACGGTCTAATCAAAAAAACTTCCATTATAAAATTTATCTCGTCCTGCAATTCCAAAAATCCCAGTTCTTTTAACTTTATCCTTAGCGCTTCCCTCGCCTTCTTTAATTTTTCCGGAATATCAAAAATAACAATTCGCCATTCTCCGTCCCATTTCGACGGTTTTTTGATTTCCATTTCGTCAATTTTAAATTTTAACGCTTTATTTTTACCTTCTTTAGTGAGGACAATTTTCACAAAACTATTTTTATCTTCCTTGTAGTCAATAAGACGGTCATTGTAAAACTCCCGAACTAAAGAATATAACCTTTTCCGTTCAATATCTTTCCATTCTTTTGAAGCATTTTTTATAATTTTAAAATATCCCTTAGGTGATTTGGATAAACCCAGCGCGACACCGCTTAAAAGCAATAATAAAATTTTTTGTCTTGTTGCTTGCCTCATTTTATTTTGACATTAATAATATGGTACATATTTTCAGCGATAGCAGATTTTCTGCACCATTTTTATTTTAGCATGAAAATAACATAAAAAAGCATAAAGAAAAAAATACCCCGCACGATTTCAGAATTTGATCTGAAGCCGTGGGAGTATTTTTGGAAAGAAACTACGTATCAAAACAAAAAGCGATTGCATTTCGGTAGAGAATTTACCATCTTCCCCACTTTACATGCATGATAAATTTTGTAACGAGAATAGACTCTGTTCCGCCACTCATGCTTGGAGAGCTGGGGGGTCGATAGCCTTCCCTCGTGTATTTTGAATGGCGAATCTCAGTTTTTGTTTCGAAATCACTATCCAATTTTTTTGATAAAATCTTATAAACCAAAATATCTTCTTGGGATACATCTGGGTAATGATTTGTGTCCTCATACTCCCCCAACTGAAACGTACACTCAACATTTCCATCACTGGCTTCTCTTTTCATTTCTTCTTCAAGAGATTCGGCTTTTTTTTGAGCGACCTCCTCTCCCCCCCGATCTATTTTTTCATCTATTATTATCTTTTTCTCTTTTTGGTTAGCTTCCGTAAGTTTTTTAATCTCTCCAAAGCTAATCATATTCAACCTCCTTTTTTAAATATAAAGAACTTAATCGAAACCCGATGTTTTGATTTCCACCAGTAGGTTATCATAATAAAGTTTATTTGTCAATGTTTCGGAAAAAATTGTAACTGCTAAAATGGAAGCATTATGTTTTTCAACAAAGACTTTGACTTCGTCGCCATTGGGGAGACGACCATTGATGCCTTTATTAGGCTGAAAGATGCCACAGTTCGCTGTGATATAAATAATGAGAACTGCCAGCTTTGCGTGAATTTTGGAGCAAAAATTCCTTACGAATCAGTAACTGAAATTGTGGCAGTGGGAAATGCCGGTAATGCGGCTGTGTCTGCAAGCCGTTTAGGATTGAGCTCTGCCTTGATTGCCAATGTGGGACCGGATGATAACGGTAAGAAATGCATTAATTCTCTAAGAAAGGATGGGGTGAATACGGATTTTGTAATTATTAATCCCGATAAGGATACCAACTATCACTATGTCCTATGGTACGAAAAAGAAAGAACCATATTGCAAAAACATAGCCATTTTGACTATAAACTGCACGACATCGGCGAGACTAAATGGATTTACCTTACATCGCTCGGAGAAAATTCCTTGCCGTTTCATAAAAAAATTTTGGAATATTTAAAGGATCACCCTGAAACTAAAATGGCATTTCAACCTGGAATATTCCAGATAAAATTCGGCAAAGAAGCTCTTAAAGAAATTTATGAGGTAACTGAAGTCTTCTTCTGCAATGTAGAGGAAGCCAGAACTATCCTCGGGAATGATGAGCGTGATGTTAAAAAACTTATGGAAGAAATGAGAAAACTTGGTCCTAAGATAGTCGTTATTACTGATGGAATCAATGGCGCTTATGCGCATGACGGAGAGAATCATTATTTTATGCCTGTATACCCCCACGAACCTTTTGAAAGAACCGGCGCCGGAGACGCTTTTTCTTCCACTTTCGTCACTGGATTGGCAATGGGAAAATCAATTGAAGAAGCTTTGATGATGGCGCCTATAAATTCAATGTCCGTCGTCCAAAAAATTGGCGCGCAAGCAGGCTTGCTCACGATGACACAACTGGAAGAATATCTTAAAAAAGCTCCCGTGAGTTATAAACCCAGCAAGATAAACTAACGGTTTTTATTATCGGAAAACCAACTGACTTGGCCTAAAAAAAGATTATAAACCCTGCAAATCTTTGTTCACATCATCAAACTCCTTATCGGTATTGCCGACATCTATTGATTCAATTTCTTCGTTGATTGTCGTAATTTCGTCGCCAATAGCCTGGTTTTGAATTATTGGGGTATTTATTGTTTCTGTCGCTGGAATATTTGTTTCTGATTTAAACGCCCAGAACAAGACGCCGGCTATCGCCAAAATTATGATTGCTATTATTGTTTTTTTCATCTTATAATTTTTTACTTATCTGATAAATTAATTATTGGCTAGACTGGCTTGATGACTCCGCAGAAGAAACTGATGACACGGCGGAGGAAGATGAATCCGATGAACTTACGGACGATACCGGCGACGAGACAAACGATGAGCTGCTGCTTTGGGCGTCTTTCAAGCCAAGGGCATTGGCGATAGCCACTGCCGATTTTCTGACAGCGTCATGAGCGGATTGGACAATAACCCTAACTTGCTTCAGATCATCTTGAAGTTTCTTGATCGTATTGCCCACATCAGCCTTAAGTTTATTTTCATCGGTTATGGTCATCTTGTAGACTTTGGCGGCTTGCGCTTCAACCGCCGTCCTGGCCGCGACTATCGCTTGAGTGGCATCAAGAGCGGCCTTCTTGGCGGAAGACGCGTCAACTCCTTTCACTTCCGCCGCGCTTATTCTCGCATTTATTTTGGCGAGCGAATTTTCAAGATTGCCGATAACATCAAGCAGGTGATCGGTCCTGTCATCGTTTATTTTTTCCAACTTTTTATCCGTATTTTCAACGACCTGAACTTTTTTCTGGTCTTTTATTTTCTTAAGGTCAATTTTAAGAGTTTCTCTTTTTTCCAAAATGGTTTTCTTGGCATCGGTTCTTATTTCCTTTATTTTTTTATTTCTTTCTTCTTTTATTTTTTGGAGATCGTCCTGTTTTTCTTTCTTCTCTTCTTCTATTTTGCTTTTCTTTTCATCGGCGGAAAGAGTGGAAGTCGCTCTGATGTTTTTGACTTCACCGCGGAATTCTTTTCGCTCTTGTTTAATATTTTCTCTAGTTTGCGTTCTGATGTCTTTCGCGGAACTCCTTGTCTGAACTTTGACATTTTTAATCTCCTCTTTGGTATTTTTTCTTACTTCTGTCTTTGGGAAACCGCTTGATGCTGAACTATCGGCGCTAGCGCTTAAACTGCTACTAGCAGAGCTTTCGGCAAATCCTACAGCCGGAATCGCGATAGCGATGAATAGCAATATTATTCCTAATTTTTTATTACTCATATAATTTAATAATTGATAATTTTGTTAATATCCAGATACTGAAAACCTTTGTATAAAAGGCTATTTTTATATCTTTGCTATTATGCGAGATATACAGTCATTCTATCAGCTATGTTTGCGCTGTCAAAGCAAAGTCAATTTAATATGATAAAGATTTACTATATTTTCTCTACCAAAATCATATTTGTGGCGCCTTTTTTGCCGAAAGGCATTCCCGCTACCACTACCACCTTATCCCCCTTATTGGCAAGCTTGCTTTTGATAAAATGATTGCGAACGATGACCATCGCTTCATTAAGAGTTTTGAAATTCCTTATAAGTACCGGCGTAATGCCATAACTGAGTATGAGCTTGGCGAAAGTATTTTTGTTAGGAGTCATGGCCACGATATCTTGCGAAACTTTGTGGCGAGCAATCATTCTCGCGCTAAAGCCTGATTGAGTCAGTCCAACAATGAATTTAGTGTCAATCCCGTGAGCAATATCAACAGCTTCACTGGTTATAACATCAGCGACATCGTCTGAATTTTCAGAACATCTTTTCCTTTCGCCGTTTATCTTTCTGTGAATATAATCGCTTTCAATCCTCTTCGCGACCTTAGACATTACTTTCACCGCTTCTATCGGATATTCTCCAAGAGTGGTTTCTTCGGAGAGCATTATGGCGTCGGTGCCGTCAAGGATTGCATTGGCGATGTCTGAAACTTCAGCCCTTGTGGGAACCGGGGACTTTATCATTGATTCCAGCATCTGGGTAGCCGTAATCACCGGCTTGCCGGCTTTATTACATTTTTCAATTATCATTTTTTGGATTAGCGGGACATCTTCGGCGGGAACTTCTATTGCCAAATCGCCTCTAGCAACCATTACTCCATCAGTCAATTCTATTATCTTATCTATATTATCCACCGCCTCTGGCGTTTCTATTTTCGCGATAATTCCGGCCGGCAATTTGGCTTTGTTTAAAATATTTCTAAGCTTGATTATATCGTCAGGTCTTCTAACAAAAGAAAGCGCCACAAAATCAACTTTGTTTTTTATTCCGAATTCCAGGTCTTTTATGTCTTTTTCAGTGATAGAGCTTATGGACAAATGGGCGCCGGGAAGATTGACCCCTCTCCTGCCTTTGATGTCCCCGCCGACGATTATCTTGCACTTCACCTCATTCCCTTTTATATCTACTATTTCCAATTTCTTCTTCCCGTCATGTAAAAGTATAATTCCTCCGACTTTCACCTCTTTCGGCAGAAGCGGATAATTAACATAAACTTTTTTCTCATCGCCGACTATTTTTTCCGTAGTCAGAGTGAACATTTCTCCCTTTTTCAGATTTACGCTCTCTTTGTTAAATTCACCGATTCTTATCTTGGGTCCGCCCAAATCCTGAAGAAATGCCACCGGTATACCTGTCTTCTCGGAAGCGACACGTCCATTATCCACCTTCACCTGATGCTCGGCAAAATCGCCGTGAGAAAAGTTTACTCTGATCACATTGAGACCTTCTTGGAGCAACTTTATCAGCATATCTTCGCTGGATGTTGCCGGCCCTATAGTCGCTACAATTTTGGTTTTCTTGATATTGTTCATTTGTTTAGTAAAATTAAATAAGCATATAGTCTAGCATAAATCCTTATGTTTTCAATGAAATTTTTGCGCATTTTTCAAGATTTGTTAAAAAATTTGACAGCAAGCTTTGATGTGTTGTAGTATGACAAACATGGGGATGATCGGCCTAGACAAGAGACAACCTCATATATGCGCGAAATGGAGCACTCCAACCATCTCCTTAATCCGTTGGAAAAAATAATTGCTAACAATTTTGTTGCAATGGCAAAGAAAATAGTTTCTCCTTATTATGGAGCGAACGACTTTGCTTTCGCTTACGCTAAAGCCTAAGCGGCATCGCTTCATCAGACTTCCGATACGGTGAACGCGGTGTAATATCTTCGGGATAGATTATGAATTTGACCCGACTCATAATCGAAACTTAGGGAATCGGCCTGCAAGCATTTGGTCTGTTTCAGAACTTGCTCGGCTTAAAACACTAAAGCAGACTACATTTCGTAGACACATATAGAGCGCCTTTTGCACGCGGGTTCGATTCCCGCCATCTCCACAGATAAAAGTTTGCCCCGCGAAAGCGGGGTTTTACTTTTATCTGTGGAGATGAGTGAGCAAACTGCTTTGCTCACGCGCGGGAATCGAAGGCCGGAGCATGTTTCGAGTCCGCGAGGAACAGCGAGGCGGGGTCGCAAAAATTCCGCTACGGGATTATTTGTGACCGATTCCCGCCATCTCCACCACTTCGCCCCGCTCAGAGCGGGGCTTCGCGGTACGCGCACTTAAAAGCTTTTACAATAAACTGAGCGTAGAAAATATTTTAAAATTACTGATGAGAAGTGGTAGGACCCCGCGAAGCGTATTCGCGGAGTGGGGTATAATTAAAATCCTAAATCTCTCTTCTTTTCCTCAAACTCTTTCTTGTCTATTTCCCCCTTGGCGTAGCGTTCTTTGAGAATATTTAGGGCTTTTGATTTTTCATTCGTTTTCCTGCCGGCAAATTCTCTCACAGCCCAGACTATGAACACGATGAAAGCCGCCCAAAAAATTATCATCCAAAATCCGCCGAATATGCTCATTCCATACATATGATTATAATAAGGCATAATATTTATTTAAATAACTTATAACAGCCGATTGGACTAATTGTCACCTAACCTCCTTACTTAATTTCCTTTGAATTACGAAACCCTCATTTTCCGTCATTGCGAGTCGGTACTCCGACGTGGCAATCCAGAGCTTGTCGCTCATAATCCTAGATTGCTTCGGAATACCTCGCAAAGACGACATGAGAATATATACGGTTTCATAATTCAAAGTAATTTCACCTTAATTTTATACTTCCTTGTCAAACCGTGTCAATCGCCATCTCCCAATTCTGTGGAAATCTGATATCCGCAGAATTGAAGGGGTGAAAATTGGATAGGCTGTTTACTTTGAACTTTTTAAGCTTGCCAGCTTAATGCCGGCTAAAAGCCACAATCCGCCCAAAAGATAACCGGCCATAACATCGCTTAAATAATGAACGCCGAGATAAAGCCGGCTAAACCCTATTAAAATAATCAAAATTAGCAAACTGGCAGAACCGAAAAATTTGAATGGCCTGTTTTTACCCGATTGCAAAATTAAATAAATAAGAAATCCGTAAAAAGCCGCGGACAAGACGGCGTGCGCGCTGGGAAAAGAAAAAAGCGTTTCCTCCACTATTCCGCCTAAAGGGCGCGGTCTGTGAATGGCTAATTTTAAAATATACGCTGACAAGATACTGGCTATGAGAATAATCCACAGCATAAAAATATGGCCTTTTCTTCTCTTGATTATAAGAAATATAGTAACTATCGCGACGATAAATATAACAACATCGCCCGCTCCGAAATAGGAAATTAAAATAAAAAACTTATTCAGCAAAGGCGTCCTTATTGAATCAAAGAAGTTTATTGTTTTTTCGTCAAGATAATTGATCATTTGCATATAGAGATATTATACAGGAAAAAATTGCAAACAATGAAAAAATCCCCGACTGCAAACCTTTAGCGGGTTGCAGTCGGGGATTTTTAGTAAAACAAAACTCAATAAAAATCACGGAGGCTTGGGAGCTCAATCGCTTGAGTTTGTCGATTTAACTCAACGATGTCCGTTGCTTCAGCAACATTTTTGACCACCGCTGAATTTTCCCTGATCAGCCTTGTTTGCGTCTCTTGATCTGACGCAGCTGTTGTCACCCCTTTCTCAATTAATCCAACCATAACCATACCTCCTAAAAATTATGAAATGATTAATCGGGCAACCCGATTATCTTATTTTTGTTTTATTTGTATCTGAGAAGTTCTTTTTCTAAGCCAAAACAGTATCACACCAATAACTTGCTTGCAAGTCAATTCACTCGCCCGCAAACTAATGCTTTAAATCTAACTGCGAATCGCGAAACTCGTCGAGGCATGTCATCTTAAGGGGGTTTTGAGCGCGGCGGCGCGAAAACTTCAGGATTTTTTAAGCTTCAAAAAATCCGTACCCTTAAAATGACATGCCAAATAAGAGTTTCGCGATTCAAAGAATCTGAAATAAACCTGATATGGAAATAAAAAACATTAATGATGAGATTGCCATAAGTATTATCAATGAAATGCATAAATTTTTAATTGGTGTCCATTTTCCGTCCCAAAATTTTAACCATTCAACATAAATAAAAGGTAAAGGAATCATAATCGGCAAAATAAATCTGAAATCATTGTTGCAGGCATAAGGAGCTCTTATCCTATAAAATATCAGCACCACGAGCGGAATAAGCGACGAAGACAAAATAAATAAAGGTAGAACAATACTGCCGTTGCCCTTGAATAAATAAAATATGTTTTTAAAAAATAAAAAAACTAAAAATAACGGTAAAAAATAAAACCAAAGCCAGTCCGTTTATATAGGTGGCCCATGGCCACGGGGAACCCTTTTTGTCGTAACTGTCAGTGTCAAATTCTCCAAATAAAGAAGTTTTAAGCAAGTAATTCCAGAAATACTGCCTCCCTCCACCGTCTACCCAAGGAGAGGTGAAAACTTTTTTGTTAAACATTTCGACATCAAACCGGAGATAATTTGAAATATTATTGCCGACTTTTAAGGCGCCACTCAAGGAATCATTTTTTACCGTTCTTTCAAAAAAACTTCTGCTTTGCGCCGTCTCTCCAATTTTTTCAAAATAAAAGAAATTTTTATAAGAAATAGCCGACAGCCCAAGAGTGGTAATCAAGAAAAACATTATGATTTCTTTTTTATGAGAAATGGCGGAAGAAAAAATTTTCGGGAAAAACTTTTTCTTTTTATTTATTTCCAACAGCACTTTAAGTAAAAGAGCCACTCCTGCCAAAACAACTAAAATCAACCCGCTTGTTTTGGCAAAGAGAGACAGCAAAACGATAATGGAGGCGATATAAAAATTTTTTTGCTTTCCTTCCTTAATCCAGTTCACTAAAAAATAAAAACCGGTCGCCCATAAAGCGTAAAACAACGAGTCATTGCTTATTCTTATTGAATTGATAATGCCCCCGGGCCAAAAAAACAAAATCAGAGTCGCCACTCTTAAATATGTTTTTTCTTTAATTATCAATTTTAATGTTTTTACTCCAAAGAATAAGAAAACGGCAAAAAAAGCCAGAGAAAGGCATTGCAAAACAAAATTCAATTGAGTTACACCAAACATCTGAAAAAATTTATAAAAAAATCCGGCGAACAAATAATACAACGGCATTTGATGGCATTCCCAACATTGCTCTCCCCTGGGAATCTCAAATTTTTCAGCAACATATTTTATATAATCAATATGCCCGTCAGCATCGTGAGACCGGACATTGTAATCCGTGTAGCTCAAGTAAAAAATTCTGATGCCGATTCCCGCAAAAATTATAAGCATCAATATTTTATCTTTGCGATAAAACCAGCTGAAAAATTTTTTGCAAAAATTAGAATGTTTCATTTTTCAAACAATCTTATCGCTTTGTAAAAACTGTATTTGACTATTTGACCCAAGAACAGCAAAAATTCTTTGCCGTTTAATTTGGAAGCGCTGTATTTTCTCATTCTGAAAGTATAAGGAAATTCTTTCACTTTTTTGTATTTGCCTTTTACCAGAATTTCAAGAAGTATTTTGTAGCCCTTTGTTTTTAGATTGAGGCCTTCTATCACGTCTTTTTTCATAAAAAAGTAACCGCTTAAAGGGTCTTTTGCTCCGGTAAGAATTCTAGCCATAAAAACTCCCGCTCCGGAAATCATTTTTCTGATCAGTCCCCAATTTTCAACCTTGCTTCCCTCTTCAAACCTGCTCCCTATCGCAATGTCATTATCAGCTAAAGAGAAAATCATTTCATTCAAAATAATCGGGTCGTGGCTCATATCCCCATCCATTACCCCGACACATTCTCTGTCGGATAATTTAAAGCCTTCCGCTACGGCCGCGCCTAATCCCAATTTTCCGGAGCGATGGATGACTCTGACCGGATATTTACCGATAAGTCCTTCCGCTATTTCTCCCGTGCCGTCGGGAGAATTATCATCTACGATTATGAATTCCAAATTTATTTTGCTCTTATCCGCGGTGGCAAAAATCTCCTCTATCAAAAAAGGGATGTTTTTCGCTTCGTTGTAAGTTGGAATGATTAAGGAAACATTAAGCATATGCCCATAATAACATATCTTGAATTGACCGTGTTATAATCTTTGAATTACGAAATACCCCGAATTGTTATCCTTGTTCTCTCTGTCATTCCCGCGCAGGCGCGAATCTAGGGTATTTCTTGCTGATTCTAGATTCCCGTTTTCACGGGAATGACAGAACGGAGTATTTCGTAATTCACAGTTATAATGGAAAAAATTTATGAAAAAAATATTGATCGTCATTCCGGCCTACAATGAAGAGGCGCTAGTGCGTCAAACAGCAATGACATTGCGCGACTTCTGCGGGAAAAATCTTCAGAATTACGATTGGCGCGTTGTGATTGCTGACAATAATTCCACTGACCGCACGGCGGAAGTGGCAAAGAAATTGGAGAATGAATCCGGCGGAAAAATTGTTTACAAATTTATTCCTCAAAAGGGCAAGGGACTGGCTATAATGGAAAGTTGGAAAAGTTTTGACGCCGATATTTATGTTTTTATGGATGCCGATCTCGCCACAGATTTGTCCGCTCTGCCTCCTCTCATAAAATCAATCGAAGACGGGTATGATTTGGTTATCGGCTCGCGATTCGCCAAAGGTTCGTCCGCCAAACGGCCAATGGCCCGCAAAATGATTTCCAAAGTTTTCAGTCTAATTACTCGTTTTATATTCGGCCTTAAAATAAAAGATTGTCCCTGCGGTTTTAAAGCTGTCAATAAAAATGTTATAAAGAATATCATTCCTCAAATTAAAAATGATCAGTGGTTCTTTGACACGGAACTGGTAATTCGTTCGACTGAAAACGGAATGAATATAAAAGAAATACCGGTCATCTGGCAAGACAGAGATAGAAATAAAAGCAAAAGCAGGGTCAGTATTTTAAAAGTTACGAAAGAATATTTGCGCGAATTATTAAAATTAAGAAAGGAGTTGGCTAAATAATTATGGAAACTGTTACAAATTTTAGTAAAAAAAATACTAAATATATCGTCCTCTATTCTTTTTTGGTGTTGGCGTTTTCATTTTTCACCTATTTCGTGAAATACAATTACCCGCCGGCGGTTTTCTGGGACGAGAACTACCACATAGCGTCCGCTCAAAAATACATTGACGGCGCGATGTTTATGGAAGTGCATCCGCCTCTCGGCAAACTTTTCATAGCGCTCGGTGAATATCTTATTCAGCCCAATAAAAATTTGGATACCAGCAAATTCTCTGAAACGGATTATATAAAAAACTTCCCCGAAAATTATTCTTTCGCCGGCGTCAGATTCTTCCCTTCTCTATTTGCTTGGCTATCGGCTATTGTTTTTTTCTTCATTTTGTATTTCCTGTCAAAAAATCCCCATTTGTCGGCAATATTTTCCGCTCTTTACATTTTTGACAACGCTCTCATCGTCCATTCTAGAAGCGCGATGCTTGAAGGAAGCCATCTTTTTTTCATACTTCTTTCAATCTTGTATTGGAGTTATCTCATCAGCAAAAATTCCAAAATCAAAAATATCTCCTATCTTTTCTTGGGTATCTTTGTCGGGCTTTCCGTTATGGTCAAAGCCACCGGCGCGATAACATTTCTTCTGTTCTTATTCTTATTCGCATACGATTACAGAGAAAATCTCAAAGATTGGCGGAAAGATATTTTCCAACTTTTTAAAAATTTCTCTATAAAACTGGTTATCGTTACCATCGGAATATCCGCCGTGTTCTTCCCTGTTTGGTATATCCATTTTTCTTTGGGGAAAAGTATCGCCAGCGATAAAACATACAGCGCGGGAAATGAATATAAAGAAATAATCGCAAACGGCGGAACGTCTAATCCTATGAATTTTTTTGTGATGCTCAAAGACAATTTGAAATATATGGCGAATTACAATAAAGGCGTCCCGAGGTTGGATGTCTGCAAGCCGGATGAAAACGGCAGTTATCCTCTGGTCTGGACGGTGGGCGACAAAAGCATAAATTACAGATGGGAGAAAAACGATGAAGGAGTTCGTTATCTCTACTTGCAGAGTAATCCAATCATTTGGTTTTCCGCTTTGATAGGCGTGATTCTTTCAATGGTATTGATTGTTTCAAAATTTATTTACAAGCTGGAAATAAAGAACAAAAGAATATTTTATCTCTTAATCTGCTTTACCTTTATGTATGTTAGCTATATGGCAATAATGCTCAAAATCGGGCGAGTAATGTATCTGTATCATTACTTTATTCCGCTTATATTTTCATTCATTATTCTGTTTCTAGTTTTCAATTATATCGCCGGAGAATACATCGCAAACCGCAAAAAAACCGCTTACAAATTTCTTGCCCTGTTCATTTTGATAATTATCGCCTCCTATCAATTCTACAGCCCTCTCACTTACTACAAACCGTTGAAAACCGACGAATTCAATCAAAGAATCTGGTTTGACTTCTGGAAACTGAAAGCGATTGAGTAATTCTTCAACTTGGAAACTAAGTTTCCAAGTTGAAGAAAACACAAAACCGCTTGGAGACTTAGTCTCCAAGCGGTTTGTCCGTGCGGGCATCTATTTCTATTGGCAATTTGGAGAACGGACCAAAATTTTATCGCTGAAAGGAGAACAGCCTATAGTATTATTGCAAGCTCTTAATTCATATCCTTGATAAATATTGGACCCTGTTCCGAATTTGTCCACATAATTGCTTTGATCACCTTTGAGGTTTATAACGGCTCGTATGCTTCCCACGGTTGAGCCAAGTCTTTTAATCTCATATCTATCCGCTTTATCAAGCAAATTCCATGTCAAACCAATGACTCCGGCATTCTTGCCGTTAACCATTTCACATCCGGCGCCAACAGCTCTAAAATTAGTCGGCGTGGTCATAAGTGAAGAAGAACAAGATGCGCTAGAGCCCCCATTGACTCCCATGCATTGCCAACGAAAACTTGTGTCACTGTCCACAATATCAGAAAATGATCCCGCGTCGCAGACATTTTTCGCGGAGCCACAAGAACCATTGATTAGTTTCGGGTAAGAACAGGAAGCCGTGGAACCGCCGTTTGAGCCGACGCACTCCCATTTATAATCGGTTGAGGTATCGGAAATATCTTTATAACTTCCCACTCCGCAAGTGTCCTTATTTGAACCACAAGAACCATTGATTTCCGCTGGCGGAGGTGGAGGAGGTGGTGGTGGCGGAGGTGGCGGAGGTGGAGGAGGAGGTGGAGGTGGAGGAGTGGAGGAGGTGGTGGAGGAGGTGGTGGAGGCGGAGGTGGTGGCGGAGGTGGTGGTGGAGGTGGCGGCGGTGGTGGAGGCGGTGGTGGAGGAGGTGGTGGAGGCGGAGGTGGTGGAGGTGGAGGTGGAGGAGGTGGAGGTGGAGGAGGTGGTGGAGGTCGCGGAGCAGCCAACACTTCTTTAACAGAAATTATTTCTGTTAAACTGTCTTTTATGTTCTGAAAACCATAGATATGAATACAATAGAAAAACACAACCGCAAACAAAAGCGGTGTCGCGGTAAAAAAAAGAAATTTTTTAAAATTAATCATAGGCTCTATGTTTAAAAATATGACTAACGATTAAAGCTTGAAAACCTGACCTCGGCCACCCTTTTGGATTTATAGACATTGACTCCGCAGGTGTCATTGTCTAAATTGGTCGTCTCAATAGAATCACAGCCATTAAGCCATCCTTCAAAGATAGAATCGTCCGCCGGAAGAGCGACCATTTTCATCGCCACTTCGGATTGATAGCCGTAATCGCATTTCTCCGCGTCAATCAGATTGCAATAATATTCTTTGCCGTTGTTGTCCACTAATTGAACGGCTCCAAATCCCGTGCTATCAAAAGACTTTTTCACTTCCACGGTGATTTTTTGAAGCATTCCGACGGACTGGCCGAGCTTTCCGCTCTGAATCGCGCCGTAAGCGATAATTAAAACAATCAAAACCGCTAACGCCAATAATATTTTTTTTGTCATTTTTTTATTTGCGCCGAGGCGCTTAATTTATAAATAAATCCGCCGACTTCCCGCGCTTATCCGAACTTGGAAGCGAAGCCTCCAATTTCTCCACTATATCTCCTGAATTATCACACTTGGCCGCGAGCTGGAGCTGGGGCTTGCTCCGCCTCCGGGAGCGCTACTGCTGGGACCTTCCCCCCCGCCGCCACCTCCACCCCCGCCGCCGCCACCTCCATCGCCGACAGGGTCGCCGCCACCGCAATTGGAGGTGCAAGGATCACCTGTATAAGTACCGGAATTTGTGTTGAAACTGGCGCTAATTGTCTTATTATCATTTAAAGTCACACTGCAATTATTTCCATCAATAGTGCAATCTCCGCCCCAACTTCCAAAACCATAACCACTATCGCCAGAAGCGCTTAAAACATCAAAAACTGTTCCTTTGGTGTAGCTTGGGGAACAAGATTTGCCGGCAGATTCATGACAAAGCGTGACGCCATTTTTATCAGACACCGTCCCCGACCCGGAACCCGTGATATTGATTGTGAGAGTGTATTTATCATCGCCACCGGGTACAGAAGAAGATGAACCGCCACCGGGTACAGAAGAAGATGAACCGCCACCGGGTACAGAAGAAGATGAACCGCCAGGACAAGCAGGACATCCCCCGCCACCACAATCAACTCCTGTTTCTCCGTTGTCTTGGGAGCTGTTGTAATTACATATGCCAGTGCTGAGATCAACAATTACAAAATACTTTGATGTGCCACAAGTATTTGTATTAGAACAATTGAAACTTATCCAGCCGACAACTTCCGAACCCCATGCGTAGCCGGAAAATTCGCCGTATTTTGCGCTAGACGAAGTTAAATTTATAGAAACTCCATTAGCCCAAGAAGCGCTCATTTTTATCCACCCATCCCAGCTGTCCGTACGACTCCACCCTGTGCATGTATTATTAGGTTCAGATTGATTGGTTGGATAAACGGTCTTATCATTCATACCGGCGCAAGCTCTTGCCCAACCAGAAACCGCGCCCGTTGAAGGATTGACAGTCGCGGAAGATCCGCCTATTCCACCGCTATCCGCTGATAAACTTTCAAATTTTATCCACCCGATATTGCTTGACCACGCGTAGCCGGAAAGTTTGCCTGTTAAATCGTCATACTTTACTTTGTAGCTGGATGTGCCGCATGTTCCAGTGTTAGAACAATTGAAACTTATCCATCCGATATTGCTTGACCATGCGTAGCCTGTCACATTATACGACTCCGCTTTGACCGCCGCAGGTGCGGCGGCAAAAAGCAAGCCGAAAAAGAACAAACTGAAAAATATTTTTGAGAAACAAATTTTGTTTTTTGGAGGCATTAAATTTAAAATAAAGTTGGATTAGTGTATCTTTTCAACAGATTTTAACAGATCGCTAATTAGTTATTTTTGCGCAAACTGTTCTTACTCTTATTACAGGATTACTTCCAAAGCATTTATCATTGGTACCTAATCTGCATCCTCCTTCTTCAGAATCACTACTGCTACCGCCATCAACATCACTCGTGCCGTCAGATCCGTCATTGTTGACCGCCGTCAAATCCCAATCACCGATGTATCCTGTGCAGGTGGCAGTACAACCCACTCTTGTATAGCCGGAATCGCATTTAATGACGCCTTTATTCCATTTATTTGCCTTACCTGATTCTCCCCAAGGCTTAGTGTCGGTATAGTAGTCGCTATCATCTTTACCTAACTTAATTTTGGTCACAATTTTCATCTTCCCCCACTTTGTCGTTCCGTCCGTATCGGCAGAAATAAGGACATTGCCCGTCTCACCCGACCCTGTGGTGAATCTGCCCTTTAGGGCTTGAATCGTTCCATTTAAATTTAAAGAACCGGCTTTTGATTGAGTCGTTGGTCCGACATTTATCGGAGCATCGGTGTTTTTTTCAGTAGGATTTGCTGTTGGGCTTGTCCATGTGGAGTACGCGTAGCTCACACCGGCAGACAAAACCAATCCGACAACTATCGCCAAAATTGATTGTTTTATTTTATTCATTTTCTATTTTTTAATTATTTTAATTATTTTGTAATCTTAACTTTTTCAACTCTTCTTCCTGCCTGTCCATTTCTTCTTGCGATAACGGATTCGCCTGACTCTCTTCCCTTAATTTTTCCAATTCTTCATCCTGCTCTCTCAATTCTTCCTCCGTAAGCGGATTGGCCAGAGATTCTTCGCGAAACTTTTTTAACTCCGCCTCCTGTCTTGCCAATATCTCTTCCGGCGACAGAGGATTCGGCGGCGCGAAGCGAAAATAATCGCTTGAGAAATAAAATACCGCTCCCAAAATCGCGACGGCAAATATTATAATCGCGATTTTTTTCATATTGCCTGATGAGTAATAAACTGACATTTGCATAGATTATACAAGCATTGAAAAACCCGCGCAATAAGGAGGTTATCAACATCTTGACTTTATTAAATAAATATGTATAATTGCTAGTTAGAGAAGACAATAGTTCTTCGTAAATTTCTATATAGAGAAACTTTTTAGGAGACCTGAAAATGAAGAAATTTTGGATCGTTGTAGCAGTCGTTTTTATTTTATTCTGTTTTAGCAATGATACGGAAGCCAAAACGCAAAGAGGAGAAGTTGTCATTCATATTGGCGACAATTTTTTGGAGAAAAAGTCTAAAGTTGAATATTTTCTCAAGGGCAAGGATAATACCCTTGTTCCATTGACACGGGAACACATCGGGGATTCGCCTCCCCGACCGGGCCAAAGAGCAATTTTGTCGCATAGCGGCAAGTTGCACTACTCTGCCGAAGAAGAGGATGAGGGAACTGGAATAGAATTTAACGCAGTTAGCGGAGAGAAAAATATCTTGATTGTTCTTCTCAAGCCGGCAGACGAAACAATACCATGGGAAAAAGAGAAAGCGGAGGAATATTTTCAACCTTCAAAGGATTTTTTTGAAGACCCGCGGCAACATAGCAAAGTTACATTAAAGTTGTCGGTGGTTGGCTGGATAGAATCGGAAAAAACAAAAGAAGAATTAACTCGTAGTGCCGACGGACAATTGGCTGGTTTGGCTATAGATGAGGCGATAAAGTTCACCGATTCTGGTGGTGACTATGATGTTGACTACAATGAGGTTGATTGCCTCTTTGTGGTTGTGGCAGACAATGATTATACATGGACATGGGCGTGGGCATCAATCGGAGATAACGAAAACTCAACTAATGATGGGGATGTTAGCTTTTCTTACATTAGGATGGGTTCTGATGTTTTTTCAAACGAACCATCCCTCACAAATAAGCATGAGCTTATGCACGCCTTATGCAAACGACGCCACGAGGCCGGAATGAACACTGCTCGGGAAGACACCTGCGGGTATGACGACGAAGTTGAACCTGAAGAATATAACAGCATCTATAGCATAATGGGCGGAGGAGACAGTTCTTATCTCCCATTGTATTTCCAGTATCTTCTTGGCTGGCTAGAGAAAGAAAAAATCACCTTTTTTTCTGATTCTGTTTCTTCTTCCGTGGAATTATGTCCGCGAGAAGTGGAAAATGCGGACGGAAAACAGCTTATTGTTATAAAAACCGGTAATAACAATAATAATAAGGGGTATTTTTCTGCCGAGCTCTATGAAAAAGATTTGGAAAAACATCTCAACTATACCGATATTAAAAGCGGGCTATTGATAAGGTGGCACGGAAATTTGGTGAGAAGCGGTTACGGGGGATATGATTCGGTCATTTTTCTTCAAGAGACAAGCGACTATGAATCATTTCTCCGCCCGGGCGAAGAAATTTGCGGGTTAGGAGCGAAAGGCGAAATATCAATAAGATATGTTTCTTTAGAGGGGGAAAGCGCAGAAACGATGATTGCCACAGTGGAGATTAATATTGAAGGTGAACCGGAACCGACACCGAGTCCGAGTCCGTCGCCGACACCATCGCCTAGCCCAACTCCGAGTCCGAGTCCGAGTCCGACACCGAGCCCGACGCCAACTCAGTCCCCTTCGCCGACACCAACCTCAAGTCCGACACCAACACCCGTTTTGGCTGAAATGTTTTTGGAAGTCTCTTTAAACAAAGAGACTATCCGAAGAGGTGGCAAGGTCAAGGTGAAAGTGTTAGTAAAGGATGCCGACGGAAATCTTGTGGAAGCAGACAAGATTTCCTGCCAGATGACGAGGGCAAACGGAACTTGGCTGTATGGAGTGGAAAGGAACACTTCTAAGACCAATTTCAGTTTTAGGGTTAAAAATAAAAACCCTTTAGGTAAATACAAAATCTTAGTCACAGTATCCAAAGGAGGTTACGAAGACGCAAAAGTTGAAAAGTTCTTTAAAGTAAAGGTGAAGTGAAAGTGAAGCGCTAGAAAAGTTCTAGATGTTCTATCGTTTCGCTTGTTGTAAATTGTTTCAAATGATGTTTTTTTGTTGGACACTCGGTGTCCAACATTCAATATTATCCCCCGTCCAGCTTATAGCTCGGCCGGGGGATTTTTTATGAAAATGAAGATTGGATTTTTTCATTAAAAACCTAATCGCCCCACCATGACTGCTGTCCAGCATATCGGGTGTAGCCACTTGTGGTATTTTCTCTTCCTACTACCTACCCGCCCGCAACGCCTGAGCGGACTTATTCTTGCGATGGCGGGCGCGGCAACCTAACACCTACAACCTTCTGCTCACATTGCTTTCTAAACGGAAAAATGTTATAAATTGGTTCTAACTTAATGACTTTGAATTACGAAACTGTATATATTCTTATATCGTCATTGCGAGCGAAGCGTGGCAATCTATGATTACGCGCGATAAGCTCTGGATTGCCACGCCGGAGTACCTTCAAAGTTAATGAAATCGGGTATTTAAAATAAATAGGGCAAGCCCTGATAAAACATAAATTGAGCAATAATAAAACAAGAATAAATCACCAAATAAGAGCTTCGGAACTTAGAATCATAGGGCCGGACGGCTCAAATATGGGCGTGATGAGCTTGAGAGAAGCCTTGGAAAAAGCGCACGAATTGTCTTTTGATCTTATTGAAATATCGCCGAATGCCAATCCGCCAGTTGCAAAAATAATGGATTATGGTAAATTTCAATATGACGAAAGGAAAAAGGAAAAGACCGCCAAGGCAAAGTCCAAAACGGTAGAAACCAAAAATGTTCAGGTTAAGGTTGGGACAGGAGACCACGATCTGGAACTTAAAGCAAAAAAGGCTTCGGAATGGCTACAGGAAGGAAATCGCGTGAAAATTGATCTCTTTCTGGTGGGAAGGACCAAGTTTATGGACATTAAATTTCTCAAAGAACGACTGGAAAGAATACTGAAGCTCATAACGATAAATTACAAAGTGGCCGAAGAGCCAAAAAAAAGCCCGAAAGGACTTACGATAGTGATAGAGAAAGCGTAAGAAAGAAGGTTTTAGGTCATAGGTTCTAGGTTTTAGAGGAAGAGAAGAAGAGAAGTGATTTAAAGATTTTTCTTATTCATAACCTAAAACCTAACACCTATAAACTAAAACCTAATTAAAATATGAAAACAAATAAATCATTTGCAAAAAGATTGAGAGTGACACGAAACGGCAAAATTATCGCCAGAAAAGCCGGGCAAAATCATTTCAACGCCAAAGAACGCCGAAGTTTTCAATTGAATAAAAAGAGAACGGTGGGAATGGTAATGAGCAATAAAGCCAAGAGCCGATTTTTAGCGTAATTAAAAAGTTTAAACATTTTTAAATAAATCAATCTATAAGATTGATATTCAATTAAATTCAATAATTCAATAATATGACAAGAGTAAAAAGAGGGACAACATCGGTAAAAACAAGAAAAAATATCCTTAGAATGACCAAAGGGTACAGATTCGGAAGATCCAACAAAGAAAGACAGGCCAACGAAGCGATATTCCACGCCGGCTCTTATGCCTTTGCCCATCGCCGAGACAAAAAAGGCGATTTCAGAAGATTGTGGAACACCAGAATAAACGCGGGCGTTAGAAATTTCAATCTTTCCTACAGTAAATTTATCGGAATGCTCAAAAAGAAAAATATAGAGCTGGACAGAAAAATTCTTTCTACTATCGCCAACGACAATCCGGAAACATTCAAAAGAATAGTGGAGAATGCGAAATAATTAACTTGAGAGTTGCTTAGTTTAAAATAGATTTGACTACACACTGGCAATGTGTATTATAGTGATTATGAACAA
>LBYO01000021.1 GCA_000996205.1 Parcubacteria group bacterium GW2011_GWA1_40_21
TAATTTTTATTGAAAGATTAAAAATATTGGGCGCGTTTCTTTGAAACGCGCCCACTCCTTTAGCCCTTTAATCTTTCAAATAGTAGTCACTCAGGTCGTAAAGATGTATTTTTCTTTCTTCTGGCTTTACTTCAGGTATTGTTCTGCCATCCTTAATTTCTTTTACCGATTGTTCGCCTTTCACATCAATCCCAGGCAAGCGTGTCTGTTTTTCTTTCTTTGTCTCGGACATAGCGCAACTCCTTTCCAAAGCAAGATTTAAAGAAATAAATAAGTACTTTCTAAACGGCAATTATACCTTACAATTTATTTTACCCAAAATTTTTTACGATCAAAACAGTGCACGTTTCCTCAAAGAATTATTTGTGGCTTGATCCAATCAACTTGGAAGCGAAGCTTCCAAGTTGACATCACTCCATCTTATCTATTCTTCTTTTGTATTTTTCTCCGTTGGAGAACGGGGTGGAGAGCCAGACGGAAACAATTTTTTGGGCGAGTGCAAAATCTACTTCGTCTGAGGGGAGGGATAAGACATTGGTGTCGTCATGTTCGCGGGATTGTTTGGCTGTTTCAATATCATCGGCCAGGGCGGAGCGGACGCCTCTAAATTTGTTGGCGGCGATATCCACGCCGACACCGGAACCGCAGATTAAAATGCCTTTATCCGATTCCGGATTTTGAGAAACTTTTTCCGCCACCAGTTTGGCGAAATCGGTGTAATCGTCGTTTTGGTCGTATTTGAAATTCCCCATATCCTCAAAACTTTGGCCGTTTTCGGTCAGAAACTTTTTAATCTCCTCTTTTAAATTGTAGCCTCGGTGGTCAGCACCTAGATAAATCATACCGAAATTATATCATATAAATAATTTTTCAGAATTCGTTTGGAAATGCTATTATATAGCCTTAATAACGGTGAATTACGAAACTGTATATATCTTACATCATCATTGCGAGCGGAGCGTGGCAATCCAGGATTATGCATTGCAAACTCTGGATTGCCACATCGGAATACCGACTCGCAAAGACGGAAAATGATGGTTTCGTAATTCAAAGTTAATAAGCTAGAAAATGAAAAAATACTTAACTGTCATTAATGTCTATTGGCAAAGAGCGTTAACCTATCGCTCCACAGTGTTTGCTTATAGGGTTGGAGAAATGGCGGAAGTCCTTATATTGATTTTGATGTGGAGCTCTATTTATGATAAGCAGGATGTGATTAAAGGTTTTACTTTGCCGGAAATGATCACTTATGTGCTTATAGGAAATTTATTCAATGCCATAACGCGAAATTTTTTGACCCACATTGTCGCTTCTGACATAAAAGAAGGCAGGTTGTCCACTTTCTTACTTCAGCCCATAAGTTATTTTAATTTTATTCTTTCAAGGGAATTGGGAAGATTGTCCGTAGCCTTTCTTATGTCAATAAGTTCCCAGGTAATTGTCATCTTATTTTTTCTTAGCAAGTTTATTCTGAATTCAGACATAATTTATCTCTCGGTGATTTTACTGATGATCATTCTCGCTTTTGTCTCCGAACTGCTTATCTCATATCTCATCGGCTTAATCGCTTTTTGGGCGGATGAGGTGGATGGAATTTTCACGACTGTTGATAGGTTAAGAAAATTTTTCTCTGGCGGATATTTTCCTCTGAATTTTCTGCCGCCTATTTTCGTGACAGCGAGCTTTTCTTTGCCTTTCGCTTATTCATTCTTCGTGCCGGCACAGCTTTATCTCAAAAAAATAGACATATCGGCGGGGATAAGAGGGATTTTCATTCAGCTTATTTGGATTGCTTTGCTTTACGGAATAATACGTCTTCTTTGGAGAAGAGGGTTAAAAAAATATGAAGGAGTCGGAATTTAAGTAAAAACATATGACCATTATTGAAGTTAAAAATATATCCAAAAAGTTTGAATTTTACAGAAAACAGCAGGGATTGCTGGGGTCATTTAAAAGTTTATTTTTCAGAGAAAAACTCTATTCAGACGCATTAAAAGACATTAATTTTAATATTAAAGAGGGAGAAATTGTCGGCTTTCTCGGTCCCAATGGCGCCGGGAAAACAACCACATTGAAAATTCTTTCCGGCATACTTCATCCGACATCGGGGGAGGCAAAAGTTCTCGGCTTTACTCCGTCAAAGAGAGAGAAAGAATATCAGAAACAATTCGCTCTTGTGATGGGACAGAAGAATAATCTGCTTAAAGACCTTCCAGCCATAGAAAGTTTTGTGATGTATAGAGACATCTATGAAGTCCCTGAAGAAGACTTCAATAAAAATTTAGAGGAGTTGGCCGGCTTGTTGGACATTAAAGATTTCTTGGATATTCCCGTGAGAAAATTATCGCTGGGGCAGAGGATGAAGTGCGAACTTATCGCCGCTCTTATCCATAGGCCGAAAGTCTTATTTTTAGACGAACCGACTATCGGGCTTGATGTGGTGGCGCAAAAAAATATCAGAAATTTTATAAAAAAATACAACAAAGAGAGCAAGACTAGCATTATTCTCACCTCTCATTATATGGAGGACATAAAGGAGTTGTGCGAAAGGGTAATAATAATAAACTTTGGGAAAATAATTTATGACGACAAGCTGGATGACCTTATCAGAAAATACGCCCCTTATAAGCTTCTAAAGATTACTTTTAATGAAAATGGGGTCAGGAAAGAAGATGTGGAAAAATATGGAGAACTTGACGGGTTTACTCCATACAGTTGCGTGATTAAAATAAAAAGAGAAGAGGCTAAAAACACGGCGGCCTCGATTCTTTCTTCCAATCTGCCGGTGGATGATATTTTGATAGACGAGATTGATGTTGACGACGTCATAAGGGAAATTTTTGGAAGATGATTTTCACGGTTTGACTGTCGTGCAAAACAAAAGCGCATACCGAATTTAGTGTTGGGGTGTTGTTGCCACGTGGCAATAAACACACTAAAAACCGATACGCGCTATTATGCTATGAGACGATAAAGCGAGCGAAGCGTTTTATATTTTCATCACTGCAATCATCTTCCTCCTCTTCTTGTGAAATTATCTTCATTGGCAATAAATGATCTGGTAAGTTTTTCACAACTTGAATGACTGTGTGGCGGGCATTATCCTCAGACATTCCCTTACTCATACAATAAGATATTTTTTCGGATATTGTGTTATTGATTATTTCAATAAAGCTCTGTTGAACTCCATCCTTTATTTTATGCTTGTCTTTTTCGTCCATTTTCTCTTCCTCCTTTCTATTAGAAAATTAAAATCAATCTAGGTCGCTTACATCTAAATCTTTTCGCGGCCACTCTTTGGGCTCGTTAAGAACAGGTGTTTTACTGCCAGTGGATAATTCATCGCCGAAAACTTCTTCCCTTGTTGTTGTTTTTGTCAGCGAAAAGACATTCACTCTGGGATCGCCAAACACCACATTCAAAAGGGCTTTGTCATCATCATGAAGAGATGAATTTCTGATTAACTCAAGGATCATTTCGCGCGATACATCTTTTAATGACTTGAAAATAAGCCACAATGTGTCGCATTCATTCAGTTTTATGCCTTTTTGTTCCTTTATTAAAATTCGAGCCTCGTTGGAAAAATTTCTTAGCCTTTCCATCAGCATATATTGAACTCGTCCCTCCAACGAAGATTTAATAGCAGATGCAATATCATTTGCGTCCATTTTCCATCCCTTCAAAAAATTGTTTGTTTCAAGATAAGTTACAAAAAACTGTTTCTTGCATATTCATACACCAAAAGGATGATTTGCGCAATAAACTAAAGTTATTAAAGTTACTTTGAATTACGAAACCGTATATATTCTCACATCGTCTTTGCGAGGTATTCCGAAGCAATCCAGGATTACGCGCGGTAAACTCTGGATTGCCACGTCGGAGTACCGGCTCGCAAAGACGGAAAACGAGGGTTCCGTAATTCAAAGTAAAGTTATAAAGTTCATCAAGTTTATAAAGTAGGGAGCAAAAAGAAATTAAAATTGTCAGACCTACTGTTTTTGATACTTTATCCGATACTTTACAAACTTTATAACTAGCGCGCTTTCATTGAACAGAGATATTAAAATTGCTAATATACATAATATGTGCGGAATAGTTGGATATATTGGAGAAAAAGAAGCGTTGCCTATTTTGATCAATGGGTTGAAAGCTTTGGAATATCGCGGATATGACTCCGCTGGTGTTGCGGTGTTTTCAAAAAACGGGATCAGAGAAAAGAAAACTGTCGGGCAGGTTGAGGTTTTGGAAAAGGCTGTGGGCGATGATGTTGATTTCAAGGGAAACTTAGGCATAGCTCACACGCGCTGGGCTACGCACGGAGCGCCGAGCGAAGCAAACGCTCACCCTCACAGTGATTGCTCAAGACGGGTTTTTCTTGTCCATAACGGTATTATTGAAAACTACAAAGAATTAAAAAATTACCTTTCCGAACGCGGACACATTTTCAAGTCTGAAACTGACACTGAATCCGTAGCCCATCTTATAGAGGATTTTCTAGAAGAAGGCAAAGATTTCAAAACCGCGCTTATTGATACTCTCAAAATGATTAGAGGAGCGTACGCTCTGGCTATTGCTGATGCGAAAAATCCCGAAATATTATATGCCGCCAAGCTATCAAGCCCGCTTGTCATTGGAGTCGGAAAAGACGAAAATTTTTTAGCCTCTGATCCGTCCGCCGTTATCGGCAATACGAGAGATTTCATTTATCTGAAAGATGGCGAGCTTGCTGAAATTACGCGGGATAAAATAAATATTTCCAATTTGGAAAAACAGCCCACTCCAATTGAGATTGTTCGGCTGGAATGGAATTTAGAGCAAGCTCAAAAAGGCGACTTCCCCCACTTTATGCTCAAGGAAATTTTTGAAGGGCCGGAAATTGTCCGTTTCGCTTTCAGGGGGAGAATTATTTCCAAAGAAAATAGAGTAATGCTCGGCGGGTTGGAACAAGTTTCTGATAAAATCAAGAAAATAAAACGACTGATTATTTTAGCTTGCGGGACATCTTACTACGCCGGTCTTGTCGGAGAATATCTTTTTGAAGAAATTGCCAAATTGCCGACGGAAGTTCATTTCGCTTCTGAATTTCGGTATCGCGAAGAACCTTTTGACGAGGGGACGGCGGTTTTGGCGATTTCTCAATCCGGGGAAACCGCCGATACTCTAGCCGCGCTCCGAAAGGCGAAGGAGAAGGGTTTGCTAACGCTTGGGATTGTCAACACCGTCGGCTCCACTATCGCCCGAGAAACTAATGCCGGAGTTTACAACCACGCCGGCCCTGAAATCGGCGTAGCCTCAACGAAAGCTTTTTTGTCCCAAATAACCATTCTTGTTTTGATGGCGATATATTTATCTAAATCCAATGATAAAGATTCGCTGACTGAAAGCTTGCTGAAAGAGCTGGAAAAAATTCCGGAAAAAATTGAAAAGATTTTGCTTCAAGCTCCGGCGATTGAAAAGCTCGCTCTGAAATATAAAGACTGCGGTAATTTCCTTTTCATCGGCCGCCGCTACAATTATCCGACCGCGCTTGAAGGGGCATTAAAATTAAAAGAGGTTTCTTATATACACGCCGAAGGTTATGGCGCGGGGGAGATGAAACACGGACCGCTGGCGATGATCAGTCCTGATTTCCCAACTATGGCGATAGTTCCTCAAAACGGCGTTTCAGAAAAAATTTATTCCAATCTCGAGGAAATAAAAGCGAGAAAAGGCCCGATATTGGCAATCGCGACGGAAGGCGACAAGAAAATTTCGTCATTGGCGAATGATGTGATCTATATACCCAAAACTATTGAACCTCTTGAACCACTTTTGACGGTAGTACCGCTTCAACTCTTCGCCTATTACGCCGGAGTAAATCGCGGATTCAATGTGGATAAACCTAGGAATCTTGCTAAGTCCGTTACGGTGGAATAAATTATTCCGTCTTTATGACGGTCACTTGGTGGTTTCACCGCCAACCGCCAATTGACTAATTGTTCGACACAATGCGCAACGAGAAACTGTCTCAAATGCTGGAAAGCCAGAGCTAAAAACCAAACGAATTACGATGTTGTTTGGTAAAGAAGCCCAAACAATAAAAAGTGGTAAAACTGTAAAATTTTACCACTTTTCTCGATTTGGGTTTTGATTTTAATTCGCAACACCTTTCCAACTGAATGGTTTGCCGATAATTTCTATCATTCCTTCATAATATTTGGCGGGGTAGAGTTTTTTTGGTGTTTGGGCGAGTTTAAGCTCGCCGCTCAAAAGACGCTTCACGATTTGGATGTTATGCATATATATGGGGCTTATAGCAAACGATGTGTTGTACGATGTTTCGTAATTAAAACGTAAGGTGAGATATCGTCCACTTTTTCCTTCTATAACACCCCCTTCGCCTTCAGATAAAAAAACGAATAATTCTCTCAACCTTGCTTTGTCATACAAAACTTTAGACATAAACCCTCCTTAAATTTTAAAAAGGACCAAAACCCAAAGAACATTTTTTATAGTTAAGCATAAAAAGTATTTCCTGTCAAATTTGACGCGCACGAGGATATTTAATATAATTTTAAGTTATGAAGTATAAATTTACCACCATCATCAACAAAGAAGGAAAATGGTATAACGCAAAGTGCGCGGAATTGGGTGTTGTCAGCCAAGGAAAAACAATAGAAGAAGCGCAGAAAAATCTTATAGAAGCAACGGAACTTTATTTGGAAAATGAACCGGAGATTAAAAAACATCTTCCAAAAACTTCGTCAATAATAACCACTTTTGAATTAGCCAATGCGTAAGCCGTTATCAGGCAGAAAAGCCATTAAAATTCTATGCAAGGAATTTTGGTTTCATGTTGCTTCCCAAAAAGGAAGTCATGTAAAACTAAAGAAAATGACAACCTCTCGGGAAATAATAACAATAGTTCCGTTGCATAAAGAACTGACTACGGGCACATTGAAAGGGGTTCTAAAATTAGCGCAAATCAACGAAAAAGATTTTTGGGAAAAAGTTTAAATTTTTTGTTTGAAGCTTGTTTTAAGTTTCATGTTCGGTATTCAGACCGCGTTTTATTTAAGGTTTTCCAAAAATTCAAAGACTTTTTGGTTGGTCATTACCATTTCAATGTATTCTTTGGCTTTTGCGGGGTTCGCGTCTTTGTGGTGCTCGAGCAGGTGAGAAGTCTCTTTTCCCACTTCATTTTTATCAACTTCAATTTTTTCAGAGATGGCGATGCGATTCAGGACAATTTGAAGTTTCGCTCGTTTCTCGGCGTCGGGTTTCCATTCTTTTCTCATATCTTCAAAACTTTTCTTCAAATGTTTTAGATAATCTTCAACTTTCATCCCCATTTTTTCTATATCGTCTTTAAATTGAGCCTCCATTTTATTCAGTTCATTTTCAATCAACACATTCGGCAGGGACATTTTTGATTCAGAAATTATTTTCTCAACAATTTCAAGCCGTTTCTTTTCTCTGGCTTTATTTTCTTTTTCTTTAATCAGAATCTCCTTTAGTTTTATTTTAAAATCGGAAACATCCTTGAAATCGCC
>LBYO01000022.1 GCA_000996205.1 Parcubacteria group bacterium GW2011_GWA1_40_21
CTGCGGGCGGGAAATCAGCCGAGGCAGGGCGAATCCATTCCCCCAGACAAATTGTTTCGCCCTGCCTCGTCCGCATTAGTAGTTTTAATCATTTGGATTCTGCTCGAAATAGTTTCGAACTTTGTCCAATACACACCGCAAGTTTTAAAACCGTCTCTAAAAGAGAAGGTTTTAGCATTTAAAATTTTTTTTTAAAAAATATATGTGATATTATTTTTTAATGGACAAGATAAAATTCATAAAAGGATTTTTGAAAAATTGGAAAGAGGTCGGGTCGATTATTCCGAGTTCTCGTTTTCTGGCGAATAAAATGATCGATCCGATTGATTTTAAAAAAGCTAAAGTGATTGTAGAGCTCGGCCCCGGTCTGGGATGCTTCACTGGCAAGATTTTAGAGATGATGAGGGAAGACGCGAAGCTTTTGATTTTTGAAATCAATTCTGATTTTTGCAACGAACTTAAGAAGAATAAAGACAGCCGCCTCGCAGTCTTCAATGTGTCGGCTCTTGATATGGCTTATCACTTGAAAGAAATCAAAGCCGATTATGTAATTTCCGGAATCCCGCTTTCAACTCTTGTGGACGATTCACGCGGACTTTTGCTTAAGGCGATAAAAAATATTTTAAGCGGTGGCGGCGTTTACATTCAATTTCAATATTCTTTGGGCGCTTATAAGAAATTAAAATCACTTTTCAGCAAAGTTTCTTTCAAATTTACTTTATTCAACGCTCCGCCGGCGTTTGTTTATCAATGCGTAAAGAACTCCGAATAGATTTTAGATAATATTCTGAAAGAGTTTAATTGACGGGGGATAATTCCCAATTATAATATTTTTTCGTCAACCAATTCTTCCACACTGCCGGCGAGGTCTGTGGCATCGCCTTCAATACCTGTCAGATCGCCGACTATGTTGCTCACATCGCCTGAAATATTAGTCACATTTCCTCTTATGGCGCTCACATAGCCGGTTATATTGGTCACATTTCCCCGCAAGTTTGTAACATCGCCTCTAAGATCGCCGACATCTCCGACTAAGTTTGAAACATCACCTTCCACATAGCTCGCATCCCCTCTCACATTAGTGACATCGCCGGTGATATTTGAAACATCCCCTATTACGCCGCTAAAATCTCCTTTAATATCGGTGACATCGCCTCTGATGTTGGTCACATCGCTTTTCACATGAGTTATTTCTCCGAATATGTTGCTCACATCCCCGCTTAATCCGTTTAGATAGCCACGGATGTTTGAAACATCGCCGATTATCTTGTTGAGCTTTAGATCGCCCCTAATATTGCTCACATCGCCTCTTATGTTAACGAAGTCTCCAATTATATCTTTATGAAGTCCGGTGATGTTCTCGGTGTTAATTTGATTTTGTGGCGAGATTCGTTTGAGTGTCATTGCAATATAATAGCAAATAGTTTTTTACTTGTCATTCAAAATTAGGTTCTAGTTTTTACGATGAGAGTAAAATGCTCAACTTCAAAATTTCCAATGATCTCCGCCTGCTGGCGGATCTAATCAATAATCCCCGATGCAATAATCGGGGCAAGCAATGAAATAATTTCCGATTGTTTGAAAATTTAGAAATTGTCCGCCTGAGTCGGATCCGATTTGGGCGGAAAAATTGATAATTCGCGTTTGTAAATGTTTACTATTGATTAGAAATTAGGTCAATTAGAAAATTTTACGCCATTTTCTTTTACCTACAACCTACCACCTAAAACCTACAACCTTCTGCAGATTTGTTTTTTATCGCCGTTTTGCTATACTTTTTCTATGAATTTGGAAGAAAAAGAATTGTTGGAAAGGACATTGAAAATTTCAGAAGAAAATAACAAAATTTTGAAAAGTATGCGCCGCGCCGGCCGTTTGGGGACAGCCTTCAGGATTTTTTATTGGCTGGTAATTATTGGTCTTGGCTTTGGAACATACTATTTCATAGAGCCTTATGTGAAGCAGTTTAATAGCGTTTACTCGCAGTTTAACAGTACGATAAAAAATTTCGGGAGATGAGATGTGACTATGTCGAGACGATTGTTTTATTAAGAAAATTAAAAATATGCCGAGGTAGCTCAGTTGGTAGAGCATGTGCCTGAAGAGCATGGGGTCGGCGGTTCAAGTCCGCCCCTCGGCACCAAAAAACAAAACCTCCGCCTTTCGGTGGAGGTTTTGTTTTAACTTGTTTTAACTCTCAATTTCGTCTGTCTGTCTTTATTAATTTTTGGCAACTTAATAGTGAGGAGACCGTGGCGTTCAGTGGCTTCGGCTTCTTCAATCTCAATCTCTTGAGGAAGGAGAATTACTCTTGAGAATGAACCCCAGAAAAGCTCTCTGTGAAAATAATCTTCGTCGTCAATGTTTACGGTATTGTCTTCTCTGCTGCCTTTAATTGTTATCATATCTCGCGTGATTGAGATATCAAGGTCTTCCGGCCTTATTCCGGCCGCCATAGTTTTTATGATTATGTCGTTCTGCGTTTGATAGACATCCACCGCCAGCTGCCCATCACTGTCGTCGTCAGAAAAACTTTTTTCCTTATTTTCTTCGACATCTTCCATTTCTCCATCTTCTTCAATCTCGTCATCGCTTATTTTTACAGTGCCGGTCAATCTTTCAAAAAATGATTTTTTATATTTTGACATATTTTATGTTTAACCGATTATTAAAAAATTTACCCTAGCACCTTGCGTTGAGTGACCGCGCTTTTGAGGCGAAACAATTTCTTCCTCCTCGCCGGCACAGAACATCAAGCCTTGCCGATTAAGGTGCAGAGTTTATTTGTCCGTCTTTTTAACCTTTTTGACTTTTTCCAAAATCAATATAAGAAAAATAACGGCAACCCATAAACCTGCGAATACCGTAAGAATATTTTCATCCGCTCCTTTCATTATAAAGAAATTGAAAAAAGAGTGCAATGTTATCGCGACAACAAGTCCGATAATCGCCATAAAGAATTTAAAAAGCTTGCTTTTGTAAAAAGAAAAACCGATAAAGATTCCAATTGACACCGATGCCACAACATGAAGCAAAGCCGCCCCGATAAATCTTAAGTTTCCGGTGATAAGGCTTGTCATTATGTTGTTTTCCGCGAGCGGACTCATAAGAAACAGGGTATTTTCCAAAGCGGCGAAGCCCAAAGCTGACGATATTAGATATATGATCGGATCTATAGGCTCATCATCTTCTTTTTTTCTAAGGACTAGGAAATAGGCCGCTGAAAATTTGAACAATTCTTCTATTATCGGGGCATAAACGGCTACAAGTATCACATTGCTCGCGACTAGATATTTGACAGTTTTTTCAGCAAATAGCGCCGCTATTACGGCAATCATTCCGCCGAAAAAGGAAAGCATAATCAGAGAGCGCGGTTCGGGCTTGAGCTTGTCTTCTTTCAGCCAAAAATAAAGCCAGAATAAAGCTGGCAGTATTCCGCCGATGAGAGAGAAAAATATCGTATTAGGGCTTATCATAAATTAAATATTATAGGTGAATTACGAAATACTGAAATTTTTAGGTCCTCGGGTCGCGAAGCCGAATTCTCTAATTGTTTCGCTCAACCAGACACTGAAAATTTTAATATTCCGTAATTAAAGATATTGCGTAAAGCATATCAAATCTCGGCAATTTAGTCTTATTTACTTTGAATTACAAAACCCCATTATTCGCGGAACACGCATAATTTTCTGCTGAAAATTTGCTCTGCTCGCGCCGCCGCGCTTGCGCAAGTTTCCGCTCATAATGGAGTTTCGTAATTCATAATTATTTATTATTCTCCTCTTGAATCGGCCAATTTCCCACCATCAAAAGGTTTTTATCTTTTGTCGGCAATATTGACCAGATTTCCTCGGTGATAAAAGGCATAAATGGATGAAGTGTCTTAATAAGAGTTGAAAGGATTTCAAAAAGAGTCCACTGCGCCGATTCTCTTTCGCCTTTCTTCGGACTTGCGAGACAGGCTTTGCTTTTCTCTATAATTATGTCCGCGAAATTGTGCCAAAAATAATGGTAGAGCTTTTCTGCCGCCAGATAAAATCTATAATTTTCAATATCGTTGGTAATCGCTTTAATCTCCCCCGCGAGCTCGTCCAAAAGTTGTTTATCTTTTTCAAGAATTTCCGGCTTTTTTTCAAAATCAAAATCTTTCGTGTTTTCCAAAACAAATCGGCTGGCATTCCATATCTTGTTGGCGAAATGTTTGTAGCCCTTTATTTTATCTTCCGACAGCGCCATATCGCTTCCCGGCGTATTGCCGACAATAAGCGCCATTCGTAAGGCATCCGTGCCGTACTTATCGCTCATCTCTATCGGACTTATGACATTGCCTTTGCTCTTGCTCATTTTTTGCCTATTCACATCGCGAACAAGGCCGTGAAGATACACGGTCTTGAAAGGGACTTCGCCGGTCACATAGATTCCGAGCATTATCATTCTCGCCACCCAAAAAAATAAAATATCGGAGCCGGTTTCCATCACATCGGTCGGATAATAAATTTTATAGTCATTACTGTCGGGATAACCAAGTACGGCGAAAGGCCACTGACCGGAAGAAAACCAAGTGTCAAAAGTGTCTGGATCGTCATAGACTTCTCCGCCGCATTTTGGGCATTTCTTCATCTCGTCTTCCAAGTCAACAAAACCTTCTCCGCATTTCTTGCAGATTTTCGCCGGAATAGGGATACCCCAGACGATTTGGCGGGAAATGTTCCAGTCTTGGATATTCTTCATCCAATGGAAAAATATTTTCTCAAACTTTTCCGTCACGAACCTGATTTTTCCGCTGGAAACCGCCTCCATCGCTTTCTCCGCAAGCGGTGCCGTCTTCACGAACCATTGATCCATGATTTTAGGTTCAATAGTTTTCGCGCATTTATAACAGCTCTTCACTGAGTGTTTGTAATTCTCGTCAATTTTTACAAGCAAGCCGGCTTTTTCAAGGTCTTCTATGATAAGCTTTCTCGCTTCGTCAACTTTCAGCCCGGCGTATTTGCCCGTCTTTTCGTTTAGCTTTCCGTATTTATCTATTACCTCAACGGCTGGTAAATTATATTTCAATCCTATCGCAAAGTCGTTCGGGTCGTGAGCCGGAGTAATTTTGACGACTCCCGTGCCAAACTCTTTGTCCACATATTCATCGGCGATTACGGGTAATTTAATTTTTCCGAGAAGAGTGTCAATCTCAACTTCTTTTCCTATAAATTCTTTGTACCTTTTGTCTTCAGGATTTACAGCTATCGCCGTGTCGCCGAAAATAGTTTCCGGTCTTACTGTGGCGACAGTAAACGGTCCGTATTTTATGTAATAAAGAGAATCGGTTTTTTCTTCAGCTGTGGTCTCCAGTTCGGAAAGGGAAGTCTGATGCTTAGTGCACCAGTTTACAATCCTCTTTCCTCTATAAAGAAGCCCATCGTCAGAAAGTTTTTTAAAAGTTTTATAAACCGTTTCTATTATGTCCGCGTCCAAAGTGAATTTTTCCCTTGACCAATCGCAGGACGCACCAAGACCGCGAAGTTGGTTTTCCATGAAGGCCTTGTTGCTCTGGGTGAAGTCCATTATTTCTTGATAAAGTTCTTTCGGATCCATCTTGAATCTTGATCGCCCTTCTTTTTCCAATTTCTTTTCGTAGACGACTTGTGTCTCAAATCCGGCATGATCCGCGCCCGGCACCCAAAGAGCTCTAAACCCTCTCATCCTTTTGTACCTTATGATAAGGTCTTCAATAGTCACAAACACGGCATGTCCGGCGTGGAGAGAGCCATTGGCGTTCGGTGGTGGCATTATTATCGTAAACGGCTCCTTATGCCTCTCCGGCAAATTGTAAGGATTGAAATACCCGCTTTCTTCCCAAATCTTGTAAATCCGCCCTTCCGTTTCTTTCGGATTATAAGGTTTTAATAATTTTACGTTTATTTGGCTCGGTTTCTCATCACTCATATCTCCATTTTAGCAGAAAATCAGGTCATAATTAAGGCTTGACAAATTCTATATTTCGTATATACTATTTTTGTAGTTCGTTGAAAAATCAAATAGAAAAATTTCCAACAAATTTTTTGCCGTAAGGCGGATAGGAGTATGAAGAATGAATATTGTTATATCTATTTTAGTAATACTTTTTTTAATTTATTTAATTGGCATTATGGTTCGTTCGCTGATTGATAAAACAAAGTATTGTTTGGCTGATCTTCAGAGGCCAGATTTTCGGAAACTATGGACACCTATAATTGACTTCGAGGAAAGTTTTCAATTTTATTCTATAGGTATAATTTTGTTGGCAGGTATTTCTGGGGGAATTTTTGTGGCTTCCTTGATTGGAAAAAATGACTTCAGAACTGTTACGTTTATTGCCTCAATGACGCTTCTGAGTGCCGCCATTGGTCAAAATTTGGTAATAATATTTTTTGTTCAGAAAATTATTGGGAGGTTTGACAGAAGTGATGGTTCTATTGCATTGATGGTTCTGTGTTTGGTGTTTGGTTTTGTGGAGTTGCTGGGGTTTATTAGAAGTTTTTATGTCCATTTTGTTTGGTAATTACAGCTTAGGAATTTAAAAGGTGCTTGCATGTCATTTAATGCAAGCACCTTTATTATTTACAATTCTAGATTTCCTATTGCTGCTAGTTTTTCCGGCTTGGCAAAATCGCCGTTTACCGTGTGCAGATATCCAGCCACACCGATCATCGCCGCATTGTCGGTGGTGAGTTTAGCGGAGGGAAGATACAAGGCGGTCGTCTGCCCCCTAATGTCAAGGTCTCGCCTTGACATTAGGACACTCGGTATTTTCTGGTCAATCCTTCATCTTTCAAGATTTTTCCAATCGTGCTTACGGGAACAGCCAATCCCTGTTTAGCTAATCGCCAATGAAGCTTCTTGGCGCGCAATCCGGTCTCTTTCCTTAATTCAATCACTCTCTCTTTGATCCAAATCGGTGTTTCTTGGGGTGAAGTCTTAGGTTGGGTGGATTTAGGTTCCAAAGCGTCTATTCCTCCTTTCCTAAAAGCTTTCAACCATCTCTTTAAACTGCTTTCGCTGTATGGACAAACTTTGACCAAATTAACTATTGATACCTCCTTGTCCA
>LBYO01000023.1 GCA_000996205.1 Parcubacteria group bacterium GW2011_GWA1_40_21
AAGCGCGGCGTTGAATGTAGTCTTGGCAAAGATTACTCAACACCATCAGAAAGGGGATATATTTAAAGCTGAAATGAATTTGCACATAAGCGGAAAGGTTTTTCAAGCGTCATCGGAGGAGCAGGACATATTCATTGCCATTGATCTTGTTAAAGACGAAATGGTGAGAGAATTAAGATCTTATAAAGACAAGAGAATCGGCGTTCTAAAAAGAGGCGGCAACAAGGTCAAGCAATTTCTAAGGGGAATTTATAGAAGAGACTAGATATTTATGAATGGCAAAACAAAACTGCTTTTCGCTTTGGCCGTCTTTTTGATAATAGGCGGAATATTGGTTTTTTCAGGATTCGGCGGCGAATCAAAAGACTCTGATTTCAGCGGCAGAGCGGCGGATAGAAACAAGCCTTTTCCGAATAAAACTTTTTCCGGAGCTTTGCTCGTCACTAATTTCGGAGAAATTGAAATACAATTCGCCACGGGGACGGCTCCGATTGCTGTGAGCAATTTCATAAAGTTAGCGAATCAGTCTTTCTATGATGGAACTCTTTTCCACAGAGTGACGAAAGACTTTATCCAAGGAGGTGATCCTTTGACTAAAGAAAAAGATATTTCAATTTATGGAACGGGCGGACCCGGTTACAAATTCAAAGATGAAGTTAGTCCAGATGATAAAGTCGCGAGAGGCATTGTCGCGATGGCGAATTCCGGACATGATACCAATGGCAGCCAATTTTTCATAGTTGCAGTAAAAGAAGCTCCATGGCTTAACGGCAATCATACGATTTTCGCCCGAGTCGCGCGAGGGATGGATGTCGTGGACAAAATCAGTCTGCTTCAGACTTCAAAAAATAATTTTCCGATAAAGCCGGTTGTGCTGGAGAAAGTAGTTTTGAAATGAGTTCTAACTATAATCTAGCTTTCATGCCACTTGTAAACCTGAAAGAATAATTGTTAATTTAAAAGTTTCCCACATCGGCAGTTACATAAAATATTATTTTGAAGTATAATTTTCTTAGATTTATTAAAAAATATATTCATAATTTTATGGAAAATGATAATAATAAAAAGAATGTCATTGCTTTTGTTGCCGTGGTTGTAATTATAATCCTTGGAGCGGTTTTTTATTTTACGGCTACTAAATACAGGATTATGAATACGCAAGAAAAAACAGATAACGCGTCTTTGCCAGCTTCACCTCAAGGACAAGTTCACAACCCGGCGGAAAGACTTCCTGACGCCAATCCGTATGACGCTAAAACCAATCCTTTTGAGGAAGCGAAAACAAACCCTTTTAAAGATGTTTATAAAAACCCGTTTAACAAATAAATTTTATTATTATGATTAAGAAAATAAGAAATTTTACAACTCCAGCGTTTATAATTTTAATCGCGATCTTTATCGGTTTTGCGACTGTTAGAGCTGAAAACAGCGAGGATATTGTTTTTCCGGTGGAAGAACTCGGAAATTGCCAAGACGAAACGGAGTGCCGGGCTTATTGCGATAAGGAAGAAAACATTTCTCCTTGCGTGGATTTCGCCGAAAAGCACAATCTGATGTCTGAAGAAGAAATCAGCAAAGCCAGGGCTTTCGCCAAGTCCAAAAACAGGCCAGGCAATTGCAAAAATGAAACAGATTGCGAAGCTTATTGCGAAAACATAAAGAATATAGACTCATGCTTGTCTTTCGCGGAAGAAAACGGCTTTATGGACGAAAAGGAATTGAAGGAAGCCAAACAGGTGGCCAAGGCTTTAAAAGAAGGAGCCAATCTCCCGGGAGGATGTGGGAGCAAAAAAGATTGCGAAGCTTATTGCGAAAATACCGACAATATTGAAGAATGCGTCGTCTTTGCCGAAAAAGCCGGTTTTATGAGCGGAGAAGAATTGGAAGAGGCCAAAAAAGCGGCCAAGGCGATAAGTTCCGGCATTAAACCGCCGGGCAATTGCAAGGGCAAGAATCAATGCGACTCTTACTGTTCCGATTCTTCGCATATGGAAGAATGTTTGAGTTTTGCCGAGGCGGCCGGTTTTATTCCCAAAGAAGAAGCGGAGATGGCCAGAAAAATAATGCCACTCATGATGAAAGGAGAAATGCCCGGGGGATGCAAGTCAAAAGAGCAGTGCGAAAATTATTGCGAAAACGACGAACACTCCGAAGAATGCGCCAACTTTGCCGTCAAAGCCGGATTTATGAATCAGGAAGAATACGAGATGTTCAAGAAAACCGGAGGCAAGGGGCCGGGCGGTTGCAAAGGCAAAGATGAATGCGAGGCGTTTTGCGAAAATCCGGACAATCAGGAAGCCTGCTTCAATTTCGGCAAAGAGCACAATTTGATTCCGGAGGAAAAATTGAAAGAGATGCGAGAAGGCGTGGAAAAGATCAAGGAGGCGCTTAAAATGGCTCCGTCGGAAGTGACTGATTGCATAAGGTCAAAAGTCGGGACAGAAAATTTTGACAAAATACAAAGTGGCGAATCAATGCCCAATCCTAAAATCGGCGAACAAATAAAGGCTTGTTTTGAAGAAATTATGCCCAAAATGCGACAGGAAGGAATGGGTGAAATGATGGAGGGAAAAGGAGAAATGCCTGAGAAAATTAACGAAGAAATAAGAGAACGGATAAACGAAAAGATGATGGAAAATAATTACAGCGGATCCCTCGATAGTATGGAAGGGGCGGGTATAGACAGGGAAGAAATAGAAAAAAGCATCAGAGAAAAAATTGAACAAGAAACCAGACAAAAGATTGAAGAAGAAATAAAGCAAAGAATGATGGGAGAATTCAACAAGACGGAATAATTCGTTATGATTTGGTGTCTTTGCTTATTTTCCACAAAGCGTCAAATACGGATTTCATCGTTTTGCTTAACCCGTCGCTTTCAATCAAAAATCCGACCCCTTCTTCTTCGTGCGGGGCGATAAAAGATATTTTATTGTCAAAAATAAACATCATTCCTGTTGCGCCTGTGCCTTCCGGTAAAAGTTTTACTTCTCGTAATTCTTTCACTTGATCTTCAATCCAGCCTTTTTCAAACTCATCATTTGCTGGACGAAGGCATTTAGAAAAAACCTTTTTATCAAGGCGTTTTTGAGTAAAACCAAGTTTGCCGCCGATAGACTTTCTCAAATCTTTGACCGAACCCAGAGATCTCACTATTTTTTCTTTGCAATTTAATTCTTCTTCGGCCAATTGTTTTCTTCCTTCCACTCCTTCAAATAATTTTAGACTGGCTATTTTTTTAGATGACGAAATTTTCTGCAACTCCGGCAAATACCTGTCCACCAGAGCCATCTGACCCTCAATTATTCCTTTTATCTTATTGGGATTTTCCGCGACAAACCTTTTGGTATTTTTGTTTCTATAAGTGGAAACAAGTCCAAGTTTTAATAATTTTTCCAAATGATGATAAGCGGTAGTCCGCTCCAAACCTGACTTTTTTGCGATATTGGAAACAGGCGCATCGGTCAAAGCCAAAAGGGCGAGATAAACTTTTTGCCCTTTCTCGTCTATGCCCAGTGAATTTAAAAAATCAGATAATGCCATAATTAACTGAATTATATCATCTGAATTGCGCCTGTCCACCTTTTTCGTCAACAGATAATTTATCTATCTCCGTTATCTAAAAAACGGCTCAACATAGTCGTTTTTTGTGTTTCCTATTTTTACCATATTTCGCTATCGCCAAATTCTCAGAATAATTTTACGGTTTTAGTATTATTATCGCAGACAAAGACAGAACATTGAAAATTAAACAAACCCTTAACAACCTTAATAAAAGGAGGTCAAAAATGTTTGGGAGATTGAGAAAAATAGACATAGCAATAGTTTTTGGAACAGCCATTGCGGCGACACAATCTGTAGTGCAAAAAGAAGATGTAAAAAAAGTAAATAAAAAAACATTAACAGAAAGGAGGAAAAAATGAGAAAAGTTAAAGAAGAGGCAAGAAAAAAATATTTGCGAAAAAAACATGCCGACCTAGAGATAATCTCTAGCGGCACACCATCACAGGTAAAAGCCAAGCTAAGAGAGCTGGAAGAATCAGGAGATATTATAAGAGACGATGGAGATTTTCAAGAATGTGAGGTTGATCCGGGAGACCTTCTAGATTTTGGCGAAGGCTCCGAAATAGATAAGTTTATGAAAGATGAAGATGAGATTGGATATGGCGATTAACCTAATCTAATCTCAAAGGCAGGTCTAACAAACCTGCCTTTCATTATTGTCAGTCATTTTACTTTTTAGAAATTCTGCAAAACTCATCTCGTTTTTGCCTTCCGGTTTAACTTTTTTTATTTTTAATTGGCCGTTTTCTAATTCCATATCTGTGATTATGACGCGGATTTTGCGGCCGCCCTTTTCGGTAAAATAATAAATTCCCGGCCATGGCTGAAAGGCGAGAAATTTTCTGTAAATAAGGTCAGGATTATCTTTTTCCAAATCAACCAGCCCCTCTTCTTTGTTTATTTTTTTGGTAAAAGTCGCTTGGCTGCGGTCTTGTTCTTGCGGTCTTATCTCGCCGCTTATCCACTTTGGAATGACATCAACCAGCATTTGTCCGCCCAATTCCGCTAACTTTTCTTCCAATTGTCTTGTGTTTAGTTTGGTATTTTTTGAATTTTTGATTTGTGATTTATTTGTAATTTGGCTTTTGTGATTTGTAATTTCTAATTCTTGTTGTGCAAGAATTGCCCCGTGGTCTACTTGCTCGTCCATTAGCATTATTGTAACTCCCGTTTTTTCTTCTCCGCTTAAGATGAAAGATTGGATAGGCGACGGACCTCTGAATTTCGGCAAAAGCGAAGGGTGGACATTAAGCGTGCCGAATTTTGGAATGTCTAAAATTGATTTAGGAATAATTTTTCCGTAAGAAGCAACGATAAGTAGGTTGTAGCCTGCCCGCCGATGAGGCGGGGTTGTAGGTTGAAAGAGAAGCAGGCTGGTCTATTTTGAGATTATGAGATTGAGCGAAGACTTTAAGCGGTGGGGGAGTCATTATCATTTTCCGCCCTTGAGGTTTGTCGGGAACGGTAATAACCAAGTCGGGCGTATAGCTGTTTTTCATAAGAATATCCAGCACTGTCACTGAAAGTTCCGAAGTGCCGAAGAAAACGAATTTCAGATTATTGTTATTCATTTTTTTATTTTTCTAATACCAAAATGTGTATCTTATTTCAGCGATAGCAGAAATAACGCAGGATTTTCATTTTAAGCTTTTTATTTATTTTCTATTTTTTTATCTCTAATAATTTTCTGCACATCTTTGGCGGAGTCGGTGAAGAGGATGCCGTTTAGATGATCAATTTCGTGCTGGAATATTTGGGCGAGAAGGCGGCTGCCGCCTCGTTCAAAAACTCTGCCATTTTCGTCATAAGCTCTGACGGTGGCCTTAGTCGCTCTATTGATTTTGCCGTAATAATCTCTGACGCTTAAGCACCCCTCCTCCATTATCGTCTTTTCTTTGGATAATTTTGTTATTTCCGGATTTATGAAGACCATATCGTCATATGCGTCCTTGCCGCTTTTTGCGGCATCAATCAATTGAAATATTTTTTTTGATACGACGAAAATTCTCAAAGGAATACCAATTTGAGTCGCGGCTATGGCGACACCCTCTTCCTCTTTCGCGAGCGCATTTTTCATATCTTCAATAATTATTTTTATTTTCTCGCTTTTTATCTCTTTAAGCGGAACTTGTTCTGCGAAGTCGCGGAGCACAGGATTGCCGGTCTTGGCTTGGACTATCTTCACAATTTTATTTTTCATCATAATGATTCTAGGTTAATATATTTTACACTTTTTTACAAAAATATACCCCACTGCTTTAAAAGATTAAAAGACAGTGGGGCAGAGGGTTTGTACTCTTTATGGCGCCACATAGATGCAAATAATGGGTATGAAAAAGCAAAGAACCCACTATGGTGGAAGCGCCTGCGGTTAAAGTACCGAAAAGAACCGCGTAGCAAGAGACTTTTTTGGTCATAAATGAGAGACTGGATATGAATCAGTCTAGAAATGGACCAACTGATGACCCTCGCACCTGCCGGAGGTATCCCACCTTTCTATTTTTAAAGTAACACATTGCTTGCACGCTTGTCAAATTTGGCAAAATTTTTACAGACTTGCGCCGAAAAATTTTGCGACTTTGTCGCGCTATGATAAAATATTTCAATATAACTTTGAATCACAAAACTCCGTTATGAGCGGAAACTTGCGTAGCGCGGCGGCGCGAGCAGAGGGAATTTTCAGCAGAAAATTACGCGTGTTCTGCGAATAATGGAGTTTTGTGATTCACAAAATATAATATATAATATTAAAATAATGAACCAATTTTACAGCGATTCAATATTTTGGATAGAAACGGATAAAGTCAAGCCGAACCCTTATCAGCCGAGGCACGAGTTTGACGAAGCGAAGCTCAAAGACTTGTCCGACTCAATCCGCCAATACGGGATACTCCAGCCGCTCGTGGTGACTCGCAAAGAAATATACAAAGAAGACGGCGGACTCGCCGTGGAATACGAACTTATTTCCGGGGAAAGAAGATTGAGGGCTTCAAAACTTGCCGGACTATCGCAAGTGCCGGTCATCATCAGAAATTCGGAAGAAAACGACAGGTTGAAGCTGGAGCTCGCGATAATTGAAAATCTCCAGAGGGAAGATTTGAATCCGGTTGACCGCGCGCGGGCGTTCCAACGGCTTGTTGACGAATTCAATTTCAAGCATATTGAAATCGGGCAGAAAGTCGGCAAGAGCAGGGAATATGTTTCTAACACTTTAAGAATATTAGCTTTGCCGGAGGCAATGCTAAACGGGCTTTCAGAGGGGAAAATATCGGAAGGCCACACTCGGCCTCTCTTGATGCTAACTGGCAGACCGCAAGAGCAAGAAGTGCTGTTCAAGGAAATTATTTTCAGAAAGATGACTGTCCGCGAGGCCGAATCAATTGCCAGAAAAATCGCCTCCGAAAGGGCTCGTAAGAAAGAATACGCGCCTGACCCGGAGATTGCCGAGCTTGAAGAAAAATTAACCCAGTCTCTCGGAACGCGTGTGCATATTGAAAAACAAGAGACTGGCGGCAAGATACGAATAGACTTTTTTTCTAATGAAGATTTGCGCGCCATTCTTGATATGATTGAATCAAATAAACAGAAAGTCGCTTTCGCCGGAGGCTTCAGCGAGCCAAGGAAGAGTCCGAGCGAAATGCTTGACAGAAATCTGACCAAGGCGGATAAAAGTCAGGAAGATCTGATTGAGACTGCATCAATCCCAACTTCGCCGGCCACGGATGGCAATCCCGCTGAAATATCCGCCGTGGCCACTCCCATTGACGACCGGCCGAAAGAAGAAAAAGAATCGCAGGAAAACGAAGACCTTTATTCGGTAAAAAATTTCACTGTTTAGCTTCAGATTTTTCGTTGTTTGGATTTTTAGTCTTGAATTGAATTTTTACCGATTTTTGATAAGCTGTCATTTATGAAGATAGAAAATATTCGGAATTTTTCCATTATCGCTCATATTGACCACGGCAAATCAACTTTGGCCGACAGAATGCTTGAAATCACTCACACGATAGAAAAACGGAAAATGCAGGAACAAGTCCTTGACAGTATGGAACTTGAGCGGGAGCGGGGAATTACGATAAAGATGCAGCCGGTTCGGATGCTTTGGCATCCTCAATCTGAAATCTTAAATCTCAAATCTTCCGCCGAAGGCGGATCCGCCTTCGGCGGAAAAAACGAAATCGCAGATTCTTCTCCCTACCACCTCGCCTCATCGGCGGGCAGGCTACAACCTGAATTTGATCGATACTCCGGGTCATATTGATTTTTCTTATGAAGTTTCTCGCGCGCTTAAAGCGGTTGAAGGCTGTATTTTGTTGGTTGATGCCACTCAGGGCGCGCAAGCCCAGACTTTGACCACGCTTAATATGGCAAGAGAGCTCGGTCTTACTATTATTCCCGTAGTAAGCAAAATAGACTCGCCGCTGGCTAGAATTCCCGAGGTTAAAAATGAAATCGCGTCTCTGCTCAATGTTCCGTCTGACCAAATCCTTGAAGTATCCGGAAAGACGGGGGAGGGCGTGGAGAAACTTCTTGAGGAAGTCATAAGAAGAGTGCCTCCTCCAGCTTCGGAATTTCCGGAGAAAAATATTTTCCGGTCGCTTATTTTTGATTTTCAATATTCAAATCATCGTGGGGTAATCGTCTATGTGAGAGTGATGAGCGGAGAGGTCAGGAAAAACACGCCATTAATTTTCAAAGTCGCGGACAAAACTTTCACCGCCCTTGAAGTCGGAGTTTTTTCGCCAAGCGAAGTTCCGACCGAATCTCTTTCGGCCGGAGAAATCGGATACATTGTCACCGGAATAAAAGAGCCTGGAATCGCGTCAGTCGGAGACACGGTATCTCTTGCCAAAGATAATTTAGAGCCGCTTCACGGCTATATGAGCCCCGCTCCGGTCGTCTGGGCGTCCATTTATCCCGAAAGCCAAGACGATTTTACCTCCTTCAAACAGGCGTTAAGCAGATTAAAATTGTCAGACTCATCATTTACTTTTGAGGAGGAATCATCCGGAACATTGGGCAGAGGTTTCAGATGCGGTTTCTTGGGAATGCTACATCTTGAAATAATCACGGAGAGATTGCGCCGCGAGTTCAACTTAAATTTAATCGTCACCATTCCAAGCATCACCTATGAAATTTTGCATAGAAACGGAAAAAGAGAAATTATCTACTCTCCTTCGCTTTTTCCCGATGACAATACAGTGGAAAAAGTTTTTGAGCCGTGGGCGAAGGTAAAAATAATAACCCCGTCGCAATACCTCGGTTCCATTATGCAGAAGCTTTTTGACCACGAGGCGATTGTCGGCGAGGCCGAGACTTTCGGAGACAACAGAGCGTCGGTTAGCGTAGATATGCCGCTTAGAGAATTGATGAGGAATTTTTTTGACGAATTGAAAAGCGTTTCTTCAGGCTACGCGTCAATCTCTTATGAAATGGGGGAGTTGAAAGAGGCCGATGTCGTAAGATTGGATATTCTAGTTGCCGATGAGCCGGTGCAGGCGTTTTCTAAAGTGGTTTCGCGAAAAAGAGTTGAGGAGGAAGCGGAAGCGTCCGTTGAAAAGCTCTATAATATTTTGCCGAGGCAGATGTTCACGACTAAAATACAAGGTGTCGCTCTGGGTAGAATTATTTCTTCACGCACAATTACCGCGATGAAAAAGAATGTGACAGCGCATATGTACGGAGGGGACATTACCAGAAAGATGAAATTACGCGAAAAACAGAAGAAGGGCAAGAAAAAAATGAAAGAGATCGGGAAAGTGAATATTCCTCAAGAAGTTTTCCTAAAAATGATGCGGTCGGAATAGATTTTAGAACCCCAAATTACGAAATGTAAAAATTTAGGTCCTCGGGTCGCAAAAGCCGTTTGTTTTTATCCGTCGGCTGACGGATTGCTCAATAGACCTATAAATTTTTGCGTCTCGTAATTACCATTGATTTTATTAAATATATAATATTGATAGAATAAGGCAAGTGTCGCTGAAAGAAGTCTGTAAAGTCCATAAAGTAAGAATAAATTCTAATTTTAAATTATGCTTGAATTTCAAGAAAAAAAGAAACTTAGAAATATTTTGTATTCTAAAATAACACTGATCGCTCTTTTTATAATTTTGATTTTTATTGCCAGAGCCACTCTCAGCGTATATCATAAGCAGAAGACAAGTAAGGGAAATCTGAACAAAGCCCAAGAAGAGATTGCCGAGCTGAAGAAAAGAGAAAAAATGCTTAATTATGAAATTGACCGCCTTAAGACGGACAGAGGGACTGAAGAAGAGATACGAAAGAAATTTATGGTTGGAAAAGCCGGCGAGCAGGTTATTGTCATTGTGGATGATAACAAAACAAATAAAAACAATGCGGCAGGGGACAATGAAGAGAAAAGCATCTGGTCTAAGTTCCTAAATCTTTTTAAATAAAAATTCAAGATGAATTTTGCGAGTGTAGTATAGTGGCAGTACATATGCTTCCCAAGCATAGGGCGCGGGTTCGATTCCCGCCACTCGCACCACATTGTCCCCTCATTAATTTTTGGACTCTATAATTTTCTAAAACTCAAAATCAGTGAGGCGCTTCGCGCGGAGTTTTGTCGGATTTTTAAAGTATGTTATATTAAATTGGAATTAAAATTAATTTTTTATTTGAAATATGAAAAAAGTACAAATTTATAGCACGCCAAGCTGTTCATACTGCCATATGGCAAAAGATTTCTTCAAAAAAAATAATGTGAGCTATGATGATTTTGATGTGGCTGTCAATCTGGAAAAGAGAAAGGAAATGGTGGAGAAGAGCGGTCAGATGGGCGTGCCGGTTATACTGATTGGCGGCGAAATTATAGTCGGATTTGATAAAGCGAAGATTTCAAGTTTGCTGGGGATTAAATAATTTATCGAAAAAATTGCGGAATTTTAGCCCTCATAGTTCAATGGATAGAACGGAGGCGTCCTAAGCTTTTGATGTAGGTTCGATTCCTACTGAGGGCACCACGTAGGAAAAGTCAAAGAGTTTTGGTTCGCCTCGCTTCGCTCGGCGACTAATTCGTATTCAATTTTGGGGGTAAAAACGAATTGGTGGTTTCGCAAAATATGGTTCGAACCGATGTTTTTCAGAAATATTGTCATTGCAGTCGGATTGGGAGAGGAAAGCAGATTAGCGGCTTGATTTAAGGAGAAAACAAACTCACGAGCCGGTTCGAGCCAAGACAAACCTTTTGTCTCAAAGTCGGTGATTTTTTCAGATAACGAAACTTTTTGAGACAACAAACTCTGTTTTTTGGCGGCGTATTCCTCTGTGGATAAAGCATCGGCCAAATAGACATCAAGGAGTTTTACTAACTTTGTTTCTACGCTCGCTAACTGTTCTTTCAAAACGCCAACCTTGCTTTGTGCATCCTCTCTCGCTTTATCCTGTTCACTGTCCAACGCCGCCAAAACTTTCTCCGTGTCTTGGCTCGACAAAGAAACTTTTTGAAGATAAGAAGTGATTTGTTCGGTTAATGCTTCCTCACGGAGGTAATGCTTTTCTTGGCATGGCCCTTTCTTGCGAGTACATCGGTAATAGTGATGACCTTTCTGTTTCTCGGCAGTTATACTCGCACCACACGAAGCACATTTTAGAAGGCCAAGAAAAGCAAAATCATTTTTGTGTAATTCGTGAACTCTGCCGCGCTTCGCCATCACTTCTTGGCAAGAATCAAAAAGTTTCTTTGAAATCAACGGCTCGTGCTGTCCCTCGTGAATTTCCCCACCATATTTCATAAGCCCAATGTAGAAAATATTTTGTAGAATACTTTGCACATTACTTAACGCTATCTCTTTGCCAAGATTACCATGCAAACCCTTTTCTTTGCACCAATTTGCGAGAGAGTAAAGCGTATATGCTCCGGTGGCGTACATTTCAAACAATTTCTTTACTTTAGTGGCTTTATCGCTATCAACATCAATACCGCGTGTTTTGGGGTTATTGAGATACCCCACCGGAGCCCAGCCGGGCCAAACACCATTCCTAATTTTCTGTCGTAGTCCTCGCTTCACGTTCTCTCGCAAATTATCTACAAAATATTTTGATTGACCAAAGGCGATATTGAGCATAAAAAGTCCCTGCGGTGTCGGCTCAAACCAAAAGGTGTGAAATTTGAGGGATTTAATCAAGCCGCGATCAACGAAGTGGATTATTTTACCGCCGTCTACCGAATTACGCGCGAGACGGTCGGGGTGCCAAGATATTATCCCGTCTGCTTTTCCTCTCTCAATCAATGACAACATTTCTGCGAATTTAATTCGCCCGGGTTCTTTTGCGGTTTTGGCCTCGCAGAACGAGGCGACAAATTTCAAGTTTTTCTTTGGCGGCATACTCTTGCAACTCTACGAGTTGCGCTTCAATACTTAAAACCTGTCGGTCGTCGTCCTCGGTAGATTTGCGAGCATAAAGTATGTATCTCATATTGTTTGTGGATTAAGGATTAAAAAATTTTCTTCCCCAAAAATGCGAAACCGCCAATTCGTTTTTACCCCCAAAATTGAATACGAATTAGTCGCCGAGCGAAGCGAGGCGAACCAAAACTCTTTGACTTTTCCTACGTGGTGCAGTATTCTTGAATTAGTCCGAACGCATTTTTCTGAAAAAATCCCCCCGCGAAAATTCGGAAAGGCGGCGGAGCTACACCGCTCAAAACCGCAAAAGAACCCTGAGAAAAACATCGGCTCGAACCATATTTTAATTTTGGGGGAAGAAAATTTTTTAATCTTACAAATCAAATTCCATACTTTTTTTGCTTGCATCTTTTCAAATTTTGTGGTAAATAATTTATAGAACAAATGGAAAAATCCAAAGGAGATAACATGACAATTCCACAAACCTCCGCCGCCGAGGAGATGATAACTCGGCTCGGCCTCACCAATATTGAAGTGTCGTATCAGCCAGACAGGGCAAAGGACAGTCTTGATATGGACGACACCGACCGGACTTTCATCGCCGATTGGTGTGCTACTCACGACCGCTCCGTGGTCATTCATGGAACGGACACAATGATCGAGACCGCAAGGGTTGTCGCCAAGCGTTGCCCCGATAAGGTGGTTGTGCTCACGGGAGCTCTGCAACCTGCGCGCATGCGCGATACTGACGCTGAATTCAATCTTGGCGGTGCAGTCATCGCGGCACAGGCATCTGTCCCCGGCGTTTATATCGTCATGGACGGCAAGTTGTTCATTTGGGACAAGTGCAAGAAGAATCCTACGACAGGACACTTCGAACCACTTTAAGAACAGTGCCGCCAGAATACCAAGAGCTTCCCGTGTACAACCGCGAGTGGAGCTCTTTTCTTTTTGATTTATTCTCTGATTTATCATAAAATACATTTGTATTCGCTTTGCGAATTCTTGGATTGAATGCCGCCAAAGAAAAACTTGAAATTGTCAGCGGTGCGGCTCCGCCGCCTTTCCGAATTTTCGCGGGGGAAAATATAAAATCAGTAGTGGTATTCATTGACCCGTTGGATTTTTTTTGAGATGATAATAAATATCATGTCGTCTAAATTATTTCAGGCCGGTAAATATAAAGTAATAACAATAAGCATCCTCGCGTCCGGAGCAATTTTTGTTTCAGGGCTTTATCTTGGTTTTAAGATAGATTCAGAGCGAGTCAATCCGCCGGAATCTCTTATAAATACCGAAGCCGATATTTCTTCTGAAGTTGACTTCGCTCCTTTTTGGAAAGCGTGGCAAGTCTTGGATGAAAAATTCGTGCCGACAAAAATATCAACTTCCACTGCGTCAGCGGCAACCTCAACGGCTCAAGACAAAGTCTGGGGCGCGATAGGAGGTCTTACCAGCTCATTGGGCGACCCTTACACGGTATTTTTCCCGCCGGAAGAAAGTAAATCTTTTGAAGCTGAAATAAGCGGAAATTTTGAAGGTGTGGGCATGGAAATAGGAATAAAAGACGAAGCTGTCACTGTCGTGGCGCCTCTCAAAGGCAATCCGGCGCAAAAGGCCGGGATATTGGCTGGCGACAAAATAATCTCAATTGACGGGCAATCCGCAATGAATATGAGCGTTGACAAAGCGGTAAAGCTCATCCGCGGCAAGGTCGGCACAAAAGTGAAAATTATCATAGCCAGAGAAGGGAAGAAGGAACCGCTTGAATTCATACTAACAAGAGAAGTCATAAACATTCCGACCGTTGACACGGAGATCAGAGACGGCAAAATTTTCGGCGGAAAGATGACTGATGGAGTTTTCATAATTAAACTTTATAATTTTTATTCCGCGTCGCCTAATCTTTTCAGGGAGGCGCTTCGCGAATTCATAGAGTCGGATTCCGATAAGCTTATTCTTGATTTGCGGGGCAACCCCGGCGGATATCTGGAAGCGGCGGTTGATATGGCAAGCTGGTTTATGCCGCTCGGTAAGATTGTTGTGAGCGAGGATTTCGGCAAAAACGCGCCCCCTCAAGTATACAGAAGCAAGGGGTACGACATATTTAACAGCAATTTGAAGATGGTGGCGCTTGTGGATGGCGGTTCTGCTTCTGCTTCGGAAATTCTTGCGGGCGCGCTCAAGGAGCACGGCATTGCCAAGCTTGTCGGGACAAAGACATTCGGAAAAGGCTCGGTCCAAGAAGTCGTCAAAATCACTCCCGAAACTTCTCTCAAGGTGACAATAGCCAGATGGCTTACACCGCTTGGAAATTCAATCTCGGAAAACGGCTTAATTCCGGATTTTGAAGTTAAGTTGACGCAAGAAGAATTTTCAAAAGGCAAAGACGCGCAGACCGATAAAGCGATAGAGGTTCTTAAAAATTGGGTCAAGTAGAAAAATGAGCTTGAATCAGCATTTTGAATTTGCAAAATAAAATGTTATTTTAATTCAGGGGATTTCTATAGAAGTTCTTTAACTTAATATTCGGGACTATTTTAAATAAGGAGAGATCCGCTATGAGGAAAAGTCAAGCATTTCGATACTCGGTTTTGTGCTTTAACATCATCCAAACAATGTTCACCATCTGTCGACGGAGACAGA
>LBYO01000024.1 GCA_000996205.1 Parcubacteria group bacterium GW2011_GWA1_40_21
AAATGTTGATTTATTTTGGTCAAAATACAGTTCAATTTTGCCGGTCGGGCCGTTTCTGTGCTTCTCTATGAGAATCTCGGCGATATTGGGCTTGTCCGAGTCTTCTTTGTATTTGTCTTCTCTGTGGATGAACATAACGACATCGGCGTCTTGTTCTATGGAGCCGGAATCTCTAAGGTCGGATAGGCGCGGCCGCCCGCCTCTCTGTTCAACGGCGCGAGAAAGCTGGGAGAGGGCAAGAACAGGAATGTCAAACTCTCTGGCAAGATGCTTTAGAGAGCGAGAAATTTCCGTAACCTGCTGGACGGTGTTGTCAGAGTTCCTTGAATTTGTCGGCACCATAAGCTGAAGGTAATCAACGACAACAAGTCCGAGCTTCTTCTCACTTTTTAGCCGCCTCACAATCGAGCGCATTTTGAGGATATTGTTGGCAGGCTGATCGTCTACGAATATAGGCGCTTTGGAAAGAGGGTCCAGAGAGTTTCTTATTTTTTCAAATTCGCTGTCGAGCGATAGTTTGCCTGTGCGAAGTTTCCAAGCGTCCACTCTTGATTCCGCCGCGAGCATTCTGTCTACAAGCTGTTGGGCGGACATTTCCAGCGAAAATATGGCGACTGGAATATTGTGCTGAATGGCGGCTTGTCTGGCTATGTCCAAAGCCAAAGCGGTTTTACCCATTGAAGGTCTCGCGGCTAGAATTATCAAGTCGGATTTCTGGAGTCCTGCGTGCTTGTTGTCAAGCTCGCGGAAACCGGTCGGCACGCCTCTGAATTCATCTTTTGATTTGTGCAGTCTGTCCAGCCTCTCCCATGCTTCACCGAGCGCATCTTTAAGCTCAATGAAGTTGCTGTTTGTCGCGCCGTGAGTCACCTCGTATATTCTTTTTTCGGCTCTATCCAAAAGCTCGTCCAGTTCGGTAGTCTCGTCGTAGCCGAGGGTGCAGATATGCTCGGAGGCTTCAATAAGCTTTCTCATCAAGTGTTTCTTCTGAATCATTTGCGCGTAATATTCGGCGTTCGCGGAAGATGGCACGGCGTTCACGAGCTCGGTAAGGTAGCTCATTCCTCCCGTCTGATCAAGCAATTCTCTCTCTTTAAGTCGGGAAGAAAGAGTCAGAAGATCAATCGGCTCGTTTTTTGAAAACAGATCCGTCATCGCCCTAAATATGAGGCGGTGCTTTTCGGAATAGAAAGATTCAGGACGGATGATGTCCATTATCTCTTCAATGGATTCGGAACGGAGCATTATTGAACCCAAAAGCGCTCTTTCAGACTCAATATTTTGAGGAGGCACTCTTATTTGATTTGCGTTTCTGTTTTCTCTCATTAGGGTAATATTATCACAAAAGAAAAATGGTCAATATCCTAAATGTCTTAACAAGCTGTGTTTAAGGTGTGAATAGGGAGTTGGGGGCTAAATTCATTGACTTTTTCAAGAAAGAGTGTATTCTAAAAATAGACTTTTTAAAGTAGCAACTTGAAATTTATATTAGGGACTTGAAAATTTTTTGGAGGAATAGGAGATGAAAGCGCCGCTTATTAAAGAGATGCTTGCGAACGGAGACAGTGTTAATCAAATTAGCAAAAATCTAAAAGTTAGCTGTGGCTATGTTGGGATCATAAAAGCTTGTCTGAAAAAAGGAGTAGCATCAACTTTTTATCAGAAACAATTTTTGCTTCGTAATCCAGAAATAAAGAACAAAAACAGGAGGAAAAATTACGCCAAGGGGGCACTTTATGATTTTCGTTCTCGCGAGACTTATCCAGACCAAGACAAGGAATTAATCCTAAAATTTCCAGGAACAGATAGAGAATTGGCTAAGATTATCAATAGGTCAGTTAAGGCTATCCAAGTAAAGAGAGTCAGAATCAGAAGAGAGTCAGGGCTTATTGTTGAAGATGTTTAACAAATTTCATTTTTGAATTTTATTCTTGGGAGGATAAAACATGCTAAAATTTAGTAATGATTATGTAATAATACCGAAGAAAAAAATTAGTTTCCCCGACGGTTTTAAGGTTAGAGATAGCGTTGATTTCATATTATCTATTAACAAAATTGAGAGTCCAGGACAAAAAACAGACTACAAGGTTTTACACTTAACATTTGGCATACTTGAAGTGTTAAAAAGATCAACTTTTTTGTTTCAAGGCTCTTGCTATTTCTGTATTCCAATTACCACATGGACAGAACAACCATTGCAGATGTTTGTTCTGTCCAATCAGAAAGAAGAAAAAGCTATCTTGAAAGAGGTGGTAAAAAATTGTTTTGCAGAGTTTAAAGATGATCACATTAAACTTACTTACACAAAAAATCTAAACGCAAAAGGGCATATTTATTTTAGTTTTGGTGATGATTATTTTGGTTATGATAAATTGATGATGGATTATCTCTATGATTTTCTGTCCAAGAAGTAAAAGAAGTAAAAATAGAAAGAATGGGGGCTTATCAATTATGATTCGCTCCCATTTTATTTTACTAATATTTCGTTTATTGCTTTTCTCAATTCATCGGACTTTTTAAAATTTTTTTCTTTTCGCGCCTTTTCTCTTTCTTCGGCGAGCGTTTTTATTTCTTCGGGAACAAGCTCAATCGTTTTTTTCAATTCTTTTTCCAGTTTTTCCAGATTAAGCCCAAGAACTCTGTCAAAATCAAGCATAGTCGCCCTTTTGTCGCGATCGGCGACATTCACGTCTTTAATCAGTTTCCACACAAGAGCCAAGGCTTGCGGGGTGTCTATATCGTCATTCAGAAATTCTTTAAAATTTTCGCCGTATTCATTATTAATTTTACCGACGTCTTTTGCCAACTTTGAAAAATGATCAATCAGCCTTAAAAGCGTCGTCTGTGAGGCTTCAAGGGCTTTCCACGAAAAGCGCATCGGAGTCCTATAATGAAGAGTAAGAGCTAAATATCTGAAAGCGAGAGGGTGAAAATTCCTTTCAACAACATCTTTCAATGTTATTATATTTCCGAGAGACTTTGACATCTTGTCGCTTCCCATATTCACAAAACCGCCATGAAGCCAGAAGCGAGAAAATTGTTTGCCCGTCGCCGCTTCCGATTGGGCGATTTCGTTGGCGTGATGGGGGAATATCAAATCCTGTCCGCCTGTGTGGATGTCCAGAGTTTCGCCTAGTGCGCTCATCGCCATTGCCGAACATTCTATATGCCAGCCCGGACGGCCACTGCCGAACGGAGCGTCAAAAAAAACTTCGCCGTCTTCTTCCGCGCGGAATTTCCAAAGCGCGAAGTCGCGCGGATTTTCTTTGTCATATTCATCGTTTATTATTCTTGATACCGCGGAATTTTCTATCTTTAAATTCGCCAGTTTGCCGTAATTTTCAGACTTTGATATGTCAAAATATATTCCGTCGGCGGCTTTATAAGCCACCCCGATTTCAAGCAACTTTTTTATAAGCGCGACCATACCGGCAATATTTTCCGTGGCGCGCAAAATGGAAACGGGACGCAAAATATTCAGTGAATCCGTGTCAGAAAGAAAAATTTTTTCATACCTGGAAGTCAGCTCTTTCAAACTCGTTTTTTCTTCATGGCTCTTCCTTATCGTCTTATCGTCAACATCGGTTATGTTCATCACTTGATTAACTTTGAATCCGTTATATTCAAGAGTTCGCCGCAAGATGTCGTTTGTGATGTATGTTCTTAAATTGCCAATATGAGCAACGCCATACACAGTCGGTCCGCACTGATATAAGCCCACTATAGGCGGCTTTATCGGGTTGAATATTTCTTTCTTGCCAGAAAGAGTGTTATAGAATTTTAAAGCCATTTCTTGCCTTTAAATACCAAAAATATAATTACGCCCACCGCGGCCATAATTCCCATCACTATCCAAAAATCATTTTCTCCGCCCGCCAAAGGCACAAAAGAAGTATTCATACTGTATATGGAAGAGATGAAAGACAAGGGCAAAATTATGAAAGCCATAACCGTCAAGGTTTTCGTAATTTCATTCTGCTTGGCCGTAAGCAATGAGTCGTTTGTTTCCCGCAGTTCTTGAAGAGATTCTATATTGCTTGAAGCGGAGTTGTCTATCTTATAATATTCATTGAGAATATCTTTAATGTAAAAAGAAAAACTTTCGCCGAAAAATCCGGAAGCCGCGGATTCAAAAGACTTCAAGACATGCTTGTGCGCGCCTGTAGCGTGGTGAAAATTCAAAAGGTCGCGGCTGACTTTGGATATAGCCGTCACCATCTCTCGTTCTTTACCGTTGAATATCTCATTCTCAATCTCTTTTAAAGAGTCTTTTATGGAATCAAGCTCGTTCGCGAGCGATTGATACATTTCTTTTATCATATAGTAGAAAATATAACCGGCGTGGTCGCCGATATTGCTCTTGTCAAGAATTGAATTGACTTCAAAAATTTTTGAAAATTTGTTGAGAGGGTCTATGCTGTCGTATCTGGTCGTAATGATAAAATTTTCTCCTATGACAAAATCAATTTCCTGATTAATGTCTTCGGAATGGGCGTGCCTCAAGGCGGGGAAGTGAAGTATCATATAGATAAAATTCCGATGCAGTTCCACCCGGGGCTTGATTGTCGGCAGTAAGAGCTCCTGGGCGACCGACGGGCGCAATTCAAACTCCCGCATTATTTCTCCGACTTCTTCGCTTGTCGGGTTTTCAATATCAATCCAGACAAGCTGTTTGTATGTGCGTCTTTTGATCATAAAAATAAATAAATTGTGAATCGCGAAACTCCATTATGCGTGTTCCGCTCATAACGGAGTTTCGCGATTCAAAATAATAAAAAATCTTAATTTTTAAACGCCAGATTATTTCTTTAGCAAATCGGAATCATTATATCATATTTTTAAATTCATCAAATTTAGCTTGGGACGGCGTTGAACTATAATTATATCCACTGTTAAAAACTGACGATTTGAACACCCTGTAATCCAAGCAAATATTTTTTGACTAATGTTTCAAAAACCATTAAATTTAGAGAATGAAAAAATTCCGCAAAAGCTTGAAGGCCGCAGGGAACGGCATAATAGAAACATTGATTTTTGAGAGGAATTTCAAAATTATGCTTGCCATCGCTCTTATCATAATCGGCGCGATGTTTTATTTTCCGACTTCTCGCGTTGAGAAAGCTATTCTCACGACAGTGATATTTGCCGTGCTTACTCTTGAAATGGTCAACATAGTGATTGAAAGGCTTCTTGACTTCATCCACCCTGGCCACCACGAGGAAGTCAGAATTATAAAAGACTTGATAGCGGCTATTGTTCTCATCGCCAGCTTCGGCGCGATTGTAATAGGCGCAATCATATTTTGGCAGTATATATAAGTCCTTAAAGTCCGTAAGGTCTATAAAGTCCATAAAGTAAGAGAAAAGTAAAAGAGAGCAAAAGAGAAGAGAAATCATAATTTTCTTAACAACTTTATAGACTTGATGACTTTTAACTTTTCCTCCGAAGGAGGATCCGCCTTCGGCGGAATAACTAGCGCGCTTCGCGCGGAAATTGACTTTGGCTATAAATCGTATAATATATAGCAATATATTAAGATCAAAAAAATGGACAAAAATACCCAAGAATATTTAACAAAAGAGAAATACGAAGAGTTGGTGATGGAGCTGGACAATCTCAAGAAAGTCAAAAGAAAAGAAGTGGCTGAAAGCTTGGAATACGCCAAGTCTCTCGGCGATCTTTCCGAAAACGCCGAATATCAGGAAGCCAGAGAGTGGCAGGCGAATATTGAAGACAGAATAGCCAAACTTGAATCTATTCTTAAATCGGCTGAAATAGTCTCTAATTATCACGGTGATATAGCAGGTATCGGGTCGACTGTCACCATTCAGAAGCAAGGGGAGACCAATAATAAGACTTTCAAAATCGTGGGCTCGGAAGAAGCCGATATGAGCGCCGGTAAATTGTCAAACAAGTCACCTATCGGCGCGGCTATAATGAGCAAGAAGAAGGGGCAAACTTTTTTGTGCAGCACTCCGAACGGAATGATTTCTTACAAAATCATAGATGT
>LBYO01000025.1 GCA_000996205.1 Parcubacteria group bacterium GW2011_GWA1_40_21
ATAGACATATATGGCTTCGCTTGTCGGTTTAACGCCGTATCTATTTTGATATTTTTCTATAAATTCTTTTTGTTTGTCGCCTATGCCCGCTTCAGCCACGCCATACCAAGTGCTTACAGCGCCATTTTTCTCAAAAAGCCCTCTGTTTTCTTTGGTATCAGAAGAAGCGATAAACGGAGCCACGATATGATATGTTTTAATTCCCAACATACCCAATTCGTTCAACTGTCTCATTAAAACATTTTCATGTCTCCAGCTACAAGCCACGATTGCTTCCGGTTTTGAAGCTTTTATTTTTACAAGATTGGTTCTTAAATCTAAATCTGTCGGGTTATATGACTCTGTCGCAATTATTTCAAAACTGTATTTTTGCCCGTCTTCTTTGATAGTCTGTCCTATTTGATTGCACTGGTCATTTATTTCGCTTAAAAAAGCGACTTTTTTATAGCCGTCATTGCCAATAGCTTTTGCCAGGGCATTGCCGCTATCAATAGCGTCCCAATAATCTCTAAAAAACAACTTATTGCTCTCGGCAATATCTCTTACTGTGGAAGCGTAAAGCATTACTTTATTTTTTTCCGCCACTAAGCTCTTAATCGCATTGGTTATGTGAGTAAAGCCCGTTAAAACAACATCAACATTGTCAATGTTTAACAATTTTGAAGCGTTAGTAGCGGCAACTTTAGCCTCGCCTTGATTATCCTCTATGACAAACTCTAATTTTTTGCCGTTTATGCCTCCGCTGTTATTTATCTCATCCGCCGCCATCCTCATTGCTTTAGCTCGAGGCTCTCCCAAAGAAGCGAATTTACCTGTCAACGCCTCGCTCGCTCCTATTTTTACAGGAAGATTATCTGACGGCTTTGACTTGCCGGCTAATAACCAAAATGCAAATCCAATAAAAACAACGATAAAAACGGTCAGAAAAATATTTTTTGTTTTCATATAAATTTATAAAGTTAATAACTTATGAACTTTATATTACACCCCTAATGTAAAAAGTCAATAATGCTAACTTTGGTAAAGTTAAATTGTGTTGTTTTAAGCCACATATATCCATTAGTGACTTGTTGTCAGGATAGTTGACATTTTATAAATTAGGAATATAATGCGGATATTATGGAAACAGAAACCCAACTTAAAAAGCTCGGCTTGACCGAAAAAGAAGCCAAATTATATGTAACTGCATTGGAATTAGGCTCTTTTTCCGTTATGGGTATAGCCCATAAATCAGGCCTCAAAAGGCCTACCTGCTACCTTATTTTGGATGAATTAGTGAAAAAAGGTCTTATTTCAATAATTCCCCGCGCCAAAAAATTGCTCTATACTGCGGAACCGCCGGAAATACTGGCAAAGCAAGCGGAGGAACAATTATCTTTAACAAAATCATTAGTGCCGAAACTAAATTCTTTTTACAATACCGACAAAGAAAAAAGAGTTGTTAAATATTATTCCGGTCAAAAAAGCATTCACAACATATACGAAGATGTGTTAAAGACTAAACCGAAAGAATATTATTATATCGGCTCCGCGAAAGAACTTGAAGGAATAACGGGTAAAGAATTTTTAGACAATTGGATAAAGAAGAGAATTAAACTGGGAATAAAGTCGGTGAGCATAAGAATGAGAGAAACGGAAATCGCCAGCAAGGAATACCAAGATACCGAAGAATCTTTAAGAGAAATCAGATATGCTCCGGAATATATTTACATACCGGATACTATTATTATCTACGGCTCAAAAGTAGCCACCATTTCAACCAAAAAAGGAAACTTCGGTTTTGTCGTGGAAGACAGAGTATTTTCCGAGTCAATGATGGGATTATTTAAAGCTTTATGGGGAATATCGTCTAAAAAATAGGATACGGTCGCAAAATCATACTGATTGTCTACTCCCCCCCAAAAAAATACGCTTCCGCCACTTCTCTTTCTGTTCGCGCTTATTTTTTAGGGTTCAAAAAATATTCCAGGTAATTGTTTTTATTTATTATTTCAAATTTTGAATTTTTGTAATTTTCTTTCCATAAAGACGGCACCATCGCTGTTTCCTTTGACCACTTGCATTCAATGGCAAAAAGAGTTCCGGCGCTTTCCTTGATGATGTCAATTTCTTGTCCGGTATAAGCGCGCCAAAAATAAAAAGTGTCCGGCGTTTGTTCTATCCCACTTTTTTTCATCAACTCCGTAAAAATAAAGTTTTCCCATAACCGACCGACATCGTCCCTGGAATCCAGCCCATTAAACTGGGAAATAACGGCGTTTCTCACCCCGTTGTCATAAAAATAAAATTTTGATTTTTTGGAAATCTCGTTTCTAAGATTTTTGCTGAATCCCCTGACTTTCTTTATCACAAACATTTTTTCAAGTGCGTCTATGTATCTTTGGACGGTTTTTACGTCGCTTTTGACGATTTTCGCTATTTCATTAAAAGACACTTCGCCGCCCACTTGGAAGGCAAGGCATCTGGCGATGTCCAGAAGCAAATCTGGAGACTTTATTTTATCCAAAGCCAGAATATCTTTAAAAAGATACGATGAAATCAATTCCGTTAAAATTTTTGACTTCATCGCCTTAGTGGGCGCGTTTAAAACCTCCGGATACGAGCCGTAAATTAAAAAATCATCCAATGCGTTGTTAAGTTCAAACTTGCTCGTGTTCATTTCAATTTGCGCGAACGGCAAAAGAGTCAGGGTAAAATGTCTGCCGGTAAGAGGTTCCCCTATCTCGCGAGACAAATCAAAAGATGACGATCCTGTGAGGATTAAAATTTTTTCGGGGAAAGCGTCAATAATCATTTTTACCCCTATGCCGATGTTTTTAACATTCTGCGCTTCGTCAATGGCGATTATTTCATAAGGAGCGGCGAAATCCAAAATACGCGCCCTGTTTTCAGACAAAAAAAGTTCGCGAATAACAATATCATCTCCCGTAGCGGAAAAAATCTTTTTGTCACCGCAAGCATTTAGATACGATTGAAGAAGCGTGGTCTTTCCCACTCTTCTGGGACCATAAATAATCAATACCCTGCCCGGGTAAAGATTGCTTTGTATATCCTGTTTTCTTTGGTAATTCATACTGTTTATGATATACTAAACCACAAATTAAGTCAAATATATGGTTTAGCAAACCACAAATTTAACTTACTCCCCCAAATACGCCTCCACCACTTCTTTTTTTCTTAAAACTTCTTCCGGTTTGCCTTGCGCCAATAATTTGCCACTATCCATCACTATCGCGTAGTCGCAAAGTTCGCGGATAATCTCCATATTGTGCTCAATCAAAATCACAGTTTTGCCTTCTTGTTTTAAATTCGTGGAAATGGCGCGAGCGATTTCCAGCAGTTTTCTTTGGCCGTAAGAAAGATTGGCCGCCAGCTCGTTTCTCTTTTCCCAGAGATTCACTTTCTCCAGCGCGTCTTTCGCTTTGCCGAGATGATAATCATTATGCTTTTCAAAAAGCGCGCCGAAAACATTTCTTTCCGTAAGAACCGTCAGCACATTATCCAAAACCGTCATTTGATTAAAAAGCCGCGCTTCTTGGAATGTGCGGGTGATGCCGTAAGATAAAATATCGTAAGGCTTGATATTGGACAGTTTCAAAGCGTCATCCACGATAACAATTCCGCCGTCAATGCCAACCATCAACCATGCCGCTTAACAAATTGACCAATGTGGTTTTGCCCGAACCATTAGGCCCGATAATCCCCGTGATTTTCCCTTTTTCTATCTCCACAGACAAACCATCCACCGCCTTCACGCCGTCAAACCGTTTCGTCAGATTTTTTGTTTGGAGAATGGGCATAAAATATCGTAATTCATGAACTGGCCGTTCTAACGGTTTTAATTATCTTTTACTTCAACAGGAATGCCCGCTTGCACCTTATAAATTTTTTCTACCCTGTTAGCCGATCGGTCATTACCTAACACCGACTCTAAATTTTCTTTAATTTTTTTTGATGATTTATTGCCTGAACCGATGATTTTTATAACTCCATCATAACCAAAAGAGGCGAGGGTGATATCAACAGGATCGCTGTTGTAAAATTTTTTATATCTTTCAAATAACCCATTCTCGCTAACGGCGTAAATATTGGTAAAGTAAACTCCTTCTGAGGCGTTACCTGCTTTATTTATTGTGTCCGATATAAAGCTATCCCCAGTTAAAAATACTGATTTAAGACCAAACTGCCTGGCCTGCGTTAAAAATTGCACTGAATTCATCGGCAACATTGGAAAGTAGACGGCATCCGGGTTAAGTTGTTTAATTTTTAAAATGGCAGTGCGGTAGTCTTTCGTATCTATATTAAATTGTTCGTTGTATACAATTCTGCCTCCCATAATTTCAAACTTATCCTTAAATGATCTGGTAATTATATCCGCCCATGGGTCAATGTGGCCTATTATGGCAACAGTCCTTAGTCCCAAGTCATTATAAGCAAAATCAGCCATTGATTCTCCCGCAAGTTCTGTAGAAAAACCGTTGCTAAAAATATAATCGCCTGATCCTTGAATAAAATTATTACTGTCCCAAAGAAGCAACAGGGGGATTTCTTTTTTATTAAATATCGGAGCGATAGACCTTGATTCCTCAACGAACATAGTTAAGCCAATATCGACTTTATCTATATTTAACAGTTTATTTGCGGCATTAACTGCGGCAATCTGCGAAAGACTCTGGTCATCTTCATAAATAACATTTATATCTATACCCTTATCATTATATTCCGACACAGCCAAATCTATTCCTTTTTTAATTTCTTCTCCCAGAAAAGCAAGATCGCCAGTCAACGGCAAAATCGCCCCGATTTTAATTGAATCATTCTTTAAAACATCCCTACCCTCACCTCCAAAAAAGAAAACGGCTCCTGCCATTACCACCATTATTATGATTGTCCAGATTATTTTTTTCATATTCTTATTTATATCATAATTTATATTCCCCCGCCAATCCTTGAGGTCTATACAACATCAGCAAGATTAATATCACACCATAAATAACCTGCCGCATTTGAGCGGCGATGTCGTTGGGCATTCCCACGAAGCGCAAAGCTTCCGGCAGAAGTATCAAAAACAAGGCGCCTAAGAGCGAGCCTTTCAGGTTGGAAAGTCCGCCCAAGATGACAATGGCTAAAATGAATATTGATTCCATAAGCCAAAATGACGACGGGTCAATAAAGGTGATGTAGGAAGCGAAAAGCGAACCGGCGACCGAAGCCATAACCGCGCTGATGACGAAAATCGCCAGTTTGTAATAGAGCGTATTGTAACCAAAAATTTGAATGGCTTTTTCGTCTTCCCTTATAGCCTTCAATATCCTGCCAAAGGAAGAATTGACGATAAAACGGGAAATAAAATAAATCAGAGCTAAAAAAACAAGAGCAAGAATTAAAAATTCCAGGTTATTGGAAATTAGAAATTGGAAATTAGAAATTCCAAACGAAGGTTTGCCTATACCCGGTATGCCGAGCGGTCCTCTCGTTAACTCCTGCCAATTAAGAAACACCGAGAAAATTATGATGTTAAAACCAAACGACGCCAAAGCGTAATAATCGTCGTCAAACTTGCTTAAAATAAGACCGATAAGAATAGCAATAACGGCCGAGATAATTAACGCCACGATTACGGATATGAAAAAATTTACTCCGAATGAAGTAAGGAGTATCGCCGTCGCGTAAGCCCCGATGCCGTAAAAAGCGGCGTGAGTAACGGAAAGCAAACCGGTATAACCGACAACGAGATTAAGGCTTATCCCTAAAATGCCGTAAATGGCGAACAAAATGGCGAGATGAATTAAATACTGCATAAATTAAAAATTCCAAATTACAAGTCACAAATTACAAACAATTTCTAAATTCAAATTTATAAATTCCAAACTAAACACTTTTATTTAAAATTTTCTTTTGTTTCCTTCCTGCAAATTTTTACGCGATGCGCAAAATCTTTTTTGCTTAATGCTTCATTTGCTTCTATGTAATTTGCCGCTTGAGATCCGGAAGATCGTATAAGCTGTTTTCCATCTTCAAAATTTCCTGTTGTTTTCGGAAGTTTTTTGACAAATTCTCTGCATTGCCGCGCAAATTCGGCAGTTCTTTCTTCTAAATCATATTGTTTTGAATTTGATTTTTCGTTCATTTGAATTTGTTTGTAATTTGTTGCTTGTAATTTGTGATTTGCTTTTGCGCTATCACTTTATTGCCACATAAATCATTTTCTTATTATACCTTGATGTCTAAACAATAAAAATACAATGAGTAGCGCGAAAGCTATCGCATCTTTCCATTCTCCCGATATTTTCCAGATGCCGAAATTTTCTGCGAAACCGAGCAGGAAAGCGCCGAGAAATCCCCCGTAAATATTGCCGACTCCGCCGATTACGGAAACAATAACTCCCTTGAGCAACAAGCTCATCCCCATAGTCGGCTCAATCCCCGTGTCAAAACCTATTAAAATGCCGGCCAGTCCGGCGATGGCCGAGCCGATGATAAAAACCCGGCTGATTACCTTGTCCGTGTTTATGCCGATAATTTTTGCCGCTTCTTCATCATCGCTTACCGCTCTTGCCATTTTCCCGAATAAAGTATATTTCAAAGAAAGAACCAGCGCGGCCGTTATCAAAATTCCCGATATTAAAATGATAAGCTGGGTCTGGGTTATCACTC
>LBYO01000026.1 GCA_000996205.1 Parcubacteria group bacterium GW2011_GWA1_40_21
CAGGGTTTGGGAATGAAATGCTAAACCTCGCCTCTACATTCTACTAGTTTCTGTGTTAATTCTTTAACTGCAAAACCCAGTAGATTCTCTCATACTGGGTGTGGGGGGAGCCGGCAAAAAATGGAAAGGAAAATTTTTGGTTTTGGTTCCGCCGCTTCATTCCTCCAGAAAGGACTTGTATGTATATTTTAGCATTGTGGCGATATTTTGTCCGTCCTTTCCTTCGTCATTCGCGTCGGTGCGAGGCGCTCCCATATCCGCGTTTGGTGGTAATTCTAGCGTCCGCTCACACTTCGCGACCACCTCGCATTGGCCGTTCGCATTCGCTCACGATGCCTGCTCGGTGTTTGCTCCGTGTTCACTCTGTGGCTTCGCTTAAGCCTGTGGTAACTTTAAAAAGCGGATTGTGCTGTGGCACAAGCAAATCTATATGTGCTTGCCCCGCCCGCCCTATGCGCGCACAAAGCCCGTCCGCTACGCGGACGGCTCCCTTGTGGTTATTTAATCTTTAAGAACAAATCGGTTATACCTTTGAGTAAATTTTCGTCAGGTACTAAATCTTTAAGTTCTTTTGCAAACAACAAAAAACTTTCTTTTTCTGTGTCCTTATTTAACAATTCTATTTTGTCTTTTTCTTTCTTTATTTTTTTCCAATCGATAGATTTTTCATATGGTTCAGAATAGAGCTTTTCAATGGTTTTTCTTATGAATGTTGTAGTCTCACCGTCCGAACCTTTTTTTTATTTTTTGAATTAAGAAATCAGCATGATTACGCATAACTTCGGCAACAGTTGCCTTGAATGAGTATTTCTCCTCTAAGTCTCGTTCACTTCCATATCGTCTAATTGCAAAAGTAATCAAAAAGAGTAGCGGTGAAGTAAGTGTCAGACGGTAAAATAGAGATTCCCATTTAGGAATTTCACCACCATTATGTAAAAGAATTTCCTTCACATCAAAGACGAAATAAAGAAGGATGGAAAGAGCGACAATCCCAAATGAGAAAATTGCTAACCAAATGTAACTATTTATGCGTAGTAATTTAGCTCTGTTCTGAAAAGAGTTAGCAAAACCCGTGTCTGTAATGAGATCTGCTATTTTTTCAACCTCTGATCGCTTTTCCGTTGCAATATCAAGATTCTTTTGTATGTCATCTCGTAACTGTTCCGATTTCTTCTTATTTCCTTCAATTTCAGAAAGGTATTTCTGTGATTGATCACGAAAGGATTGTATTTCGGTGGCAACGGCAGTCGCTTTCTTTTGCAAATCTTGAACTTGTGCAAGAACCGCCCCCAAACCAGTATTTTGGTCGGTTATTTTTGCATTAACTGCGACAAATTCATTGTAAGCATTTTGAATCTGTGTGATTTTTTCTTGAACCTGCCCAAGTAGTTCATTGATTTTTCCTAGCTGTTGTGTTGCCGTTGTTTTAGCGGTCTCAATATCTGTTCGGAGGTTATTAGCAGTCTTAACCAGTGATTCTATTTCCCCCTCTCTACCCTCAATTTTTCCTTTGGTGTTTTCAAATTTACGCAGACCCTCATCAATTTGAGTGATGCTGGATTGTGCTTTTTCAAGATTGCTTTTTATTTCTGCTACAAAAGTTGCGGAATCATTTTTTGCATTTTCAATGGTCCCAAGTCGTTCGCGAGCATCATTTGAAATTTTTTCAATCTCATTCTGTTTCGGTACGAGAGTTGCTTGAGTCGCCTCAAACTTAACTTGAAGCGCTGAAATCTTCTCCAAAATATCTTTGGCTTTGTTGTACTGGCTCTTGATGTTTCTCAATTCTTCAGGAGAAAAATCTGGAATCTGGTTATTGTTATCTTCTGACATGGATTTATCTTGGATTAATTTCTATATCTGGACCATTAGGAATAGTGTCTGCATCGTTGCAAGCAGGTTTATAAAAATCATATAGGGCTTTCTCTGCACCGTCTCGATCGCTTTGGGTACTAACTTCGGCGAACGAAAACTCCGCGTGGTATTTTCGCAATCGCTCCACTAAACATTCATTTGGTTCATTATCAAGATCAAGATGTTCTTTCAAACGCCTATCAAGATCATTTGCTTGTCCAACATACCGGACCGCGAGCTTCTCATCTTTTTGTTTGATACCTATCTTATATACTCCTGCCTTTGTCGGTGCATATTTTTGTACATTTCCATCGGTATATTCGAAGTATCCTTTCCAGTCTAGTTGTATTGATTTCTTGTTCATATTTTTATTTGTGTTTTTCGTTATGTTCTGGCTGTTCCTTTTTGATAATAGATTTCTCAATCTGGTGGGCGCGCACCTTCGTTTTTACCTGTGCATACTGAAACCTCGTTCCCTCCGGTATTTGCTCTTTTTTGATGTCCTTGTGCTCTACTAGACGATCCTGCCCGCGACCACGACCAAGCGATTCCTGTATACAGGTTTTCTCCGCTCCTGCTCTTTATTTTATATATTATTGCCTTGTCTTGTGGGACATTGGCAATATTTGCCTTCGTAAATTTTTGGGTTCTGCTAAATTTTGTCATATATGTGGGGATAAGTAATAATTGACCAAAAGCAACTTTTGGATTTTATACAAAAATATGCCGAGAAAAAGGGTATTAACCCCTCTTTGCAAGAAATGGCGGAGGCACTCGATTTATCCTCTCTCTCGTCCGTTCATTACCACCTCGCACGATTAGAAGAAAAATCCCTAATTTCTAGAAGCTCTGGCACTTATCGTTCAGTCAAAGTCTCGAACACAAATGGTCCCATGACAGAAATTTCTCTCGTTGGAACAATCGTAGCGGGACAACCGATAGAAGCTATCGAAGACCCCGAGCCGATAACTGTGCCGAAAACAATGCTCTCTGGTTCAGGTGAACATTTTGCTTTGAGGGTAAGTGGAGACAGTATGATTGGCGATGGAATTTTTAATAGAGATATTGTTGTAATTAGAAAGCAAGAATATGCAAATGACGGAGATACTATTGTAGCAATTATCAATGGCAACGAAGCAACACTAAAAAGACTATATAAAGAAAAAGACGGCTTCCGATTGCAACCGGCAAATCCAAACATTGAACCTATCTTTACAAGAGAGTTACTTGTGCAAGGTAAAGTAATGAGTGTGCTTCGTAATATTGAAAACGAACTTGTCGCTACACCGCTTCAAAAAAACAAAAATTACATTCGGTCAGATGAATATGCCGATACTGATTCTTTGAAAATTCTATCTGATGCCATTCTCCAATTCAAAGAGGAAAAATTACTCAATTACAAATCAGAAAAGATTTTAGACATACTTATATTAAAAAAGGTGTTTGCTTTTCTGCTTGAGAAGCAAGGTATTGATTCAAAAACTCGGGGAAATATATTTGATGTTCTTGATGTAAATAGTGAGCTTAAAAAAGAGCACGCGGAGAAAATCGAATACATTTTATCTAACTTCAATATAGTAAGTAACTCTGATGATGTACTTGGACATATTTATCAAAGTATTCAATCGCAAGAAAATCGAAAAGATGCTGGGCAGTACTACACACCAAACAAAGTAGTCAATTTTATTATTGATAAGATTGAAATTAACTTATCAGAAAATAAAGAATTAAAGATAATCGATCCAGCTTGTGGCTCTGGTCAATTTTTAATACTCGCATACGATAAATTACTCGAACAATATAAAAATATTGGTATTGATGAAAATACTGCTCATAAAAATATAGTTGAAAAACATCTTTTCGGTATAGATATTGACCCCATCGCTTGTGTTTTAGCAAAAGCAAATCTCGTACTTAAAAATCCTTTCGTGGCAGTAAAACCAAATATCTTTACAAATGATTTTTTGAAAAGAGACTACGGATTGATAGATGGTGATCCTTTTGAATCAATTTACAAACAATTTGAATTTGTTGTAGGCAATCCCCCATGGGGAGCATCTCTCACCAAAGAGAACAAAAAGTATTTCGAAAAATATTATGATATAGGAGAAGTTGGGTTAAATACCTTCACCCTATTTATTGAGCGTTCTTTTGATTTCCTAAAAGAAAAAGGAAGGTTAGGATTTCTCATGCCCGAAGCGTATTTGAAAATCAAAGTCCATCAACCATCAAGACAACAGATTCTCTCACGGGCGGAGATTAAGTTACTTGCTATTTTGTTCTAATTTTCGAAAAGACTGGAAAGATAAATAAAGACCATCAGATTGTGATACAAGAAGGGGTCTTTAATGGAGGAATAACAGAGACTAAAATACCACAATCTCTATTTGAAAGTACGCCTGATAATATCTTTAATATTCACTTCTCTGATTTATCAACAAAAATTATTCAAAAAATTGATTCGCTTGATAATAAATACCTTAAAGACAATACGCTCTTTGTTTTAGGTATAGTCACAGGCGATAATAAAAAGTATTTATCCCTTAAAAAACTTTCAAAAGACTACGAGCCAATAGTTGTCGGAAAAGATTTACGGAAGTTTCAAATTGATTTCGGAGGGAATTACTTTATTTATGATAAGAAAGTTTTACAACAAATTGCTCCGCGAGATTATTACGAAAGACCAGAAAAACTAATCTATAAGTTTATAGGAAAAAATTATATTCTAGGGGTTCTTAATTCTGATCTTATTCAGTTTTATTATGCAAAATCTTTTTTCACTATTCGGGTTTTGAGAAGTAATTTAGAGAGACTCCCTATTTTTAATGCTACAGAAGCACAGCAAGATAAAGTGATTTCTTTAGTTGAAAAATTGGAGAAAGAAAAAGATGAAAAATACAATGAATTATTAAAAGAGCTGAACGATTATATTTTTAGCTTATATCAAATTAATGACCAACAAAAAATCTATATCAGAGAGGAGTTGCAGAAATTATAGACCTTTGATCTTTTTTAGGAGTTCTTCGAGGCTAACTTCGAATTTCGCAAAATCAGCAATATTTTCAGTCTTAATGTGTATCTGACCTTCATACCCCTTGTTGCCTCGATGTTGTCCTGTTGAAAAATATTTGTTTGCTTTCATTTCGGCTGATGTCATAAGCCAGTATCTAAATTTATCCGCCCAAACGCCAATCATTATCACTACATCAAAACAAGTCGGTTTCATTTGCTGAAAATTCATATCAAATAAACCCGATGTATCTGCGCTGATTAAAGCTCTCTCGTGATATGGTGCCTTATCATTTGTTCTATCGATCGCTCTACCTGCTTTCACTTCAATTTTCACAATACCTTTTGGTTTTTGATAGTAGAGATCAAATTCGCCACTCGCTTTAATTTCTGAAGCTGGTTTAAGTTCTGGAATTAGACTTGCGATATGGTCCTCACCCCACTTTCCAAAAGTTCTAGGTGCTGTAATCTTTATAACTGCTAGGTTTTGATTTCTTTTTGTATGTTCTGATCTAAACTTAAGATAATCAGCGTATGTTATTAACTTTTCATCAAGTAATGTAATGAAAACAAATTCAAAATCGCCAGCAGAAAGTCTTTCTTCAAGCAGAGCTTTCTGTTTGCTGTTCGTAATAACTTTTTGTAATTTATTTTCTAAAAATTTCATATTTATTAAAATCGAAGCAATTCGTTAGGTTCGGTTTTTAACGCTTTTGCGATTTTCTCAATATTTTCAACAGATACATTTCTTTCGCCCCTTTCTATATCACTTATATATGTTCTGTGTAGACCGCTACGTGAAGCAAGCTCCTCTTGCGAGTAGCCTTCTTTGACCCTTGTTTCTCGGATCTTTCTACCTAGTTTTAACTTTATATCGTCTGCCATAAATGCCACTTATCAGACTATAAGTGACATATAGTTCTGAAGCGGCGGAACCAAAACCAAAAATTTTCCTTTCCATTTTTTGCCGGCTCCCCCCACACCCTCCTGCGGGCGGGAAATCAGCCGAGGCAAAACGAAAAATCCTTTCCCCCAGAAAAACAGATTTTCGTTTTGCCGAGTCCGTATTATTGAAGCCCCACGCACTACCCGAATACTTGGAGGGCAGAACCCCGAAAGAAAAACACCCTTTCCTTTTTCAAAAGAAATTTCACCCCCGCCAAATCAGAAATGCAAGGAGTGTTTTTCCCGCCAAATCAGAAATGCAAGGAGTGTTTTTTCTTTCGGGGTTGCTGGCGTACTCGCCAGTGCGTGGGGCTTTCTCCGAATCATTTGTTTTGGAAATAGGTTCGAGCTTGGTACAATAAACACACACACCATAGTAGAATTTGGAGTATCAATTAGCTGTTTAAGCGTGTAAATATGGGCTGTTTTTGTGGTTCCAAATACTGAATAGTCGTACAAAACGCCTTCTGGAAAAATCATCTCTTCCCGACTTCTGCCAACTTTCCAACTCCTAAGATCATCCCCATATACCATAAGGATTTTTAACTAAAAAACTGAAGTTTTTGTCGTACTAATGGCAGAAGTCGGGTGCAATTCTAACTCTGGTTAGACAGTAATCTGGCCCAGTCTTCGATTACCTATTTTGCTCCCTGTTTCTATATCGATAACTTTATAAAGTTATCGCATTTTGCATAACTTTATAAAGTTTGGTAATATGGTAAATATCCATTATAAAGATAATCCTGTTTATTATGAACACGCGTCAAAAACTAGAGATAATTCAAAGGATGTTGGGACTAACTCAGACCAAGCTGGCTCTAAGGTTTGGTGTGTCTTTTGTTGCCTTCAACAGCTGGTGGACAGGCAAATCTAATCCCCGACCAAAGATGCAGGCTTCCATTGACGAGCTCTTTTTGGAAGTAACCGGACAGAAAACAATCCCATCTGATCAGCTGATAGCGAAAAAACAAGCCCTCCAGCAAAAGTCTGGGGAACAAAAAAGTGTTATAAATGAAATTTTAGATAATCCAGATATTCGTGATCAGTTTATTTTGAAGCTTACTTATCACAGCAACAGTATTGAAGGCAGTACTCTTACTGAACCTGATACTGCAGCTATTCTTTTTGACAATGCCGCTTTACCGAATAAGAGTCTGACTGAACAGCTTGAAGCAAAAAACCATCAGACGGCTTTGAATTACTTATTTGATCATATCGCTAAGAAAGAAAAAGTTGACGAAGCTCCCATGCTTAAACTCCATAGCATTCTCATGAACGGTGTCCGTCCGGATGCTGGAGTATATCGCAATCATGGTGTCAGAATCACCGGTGTTAATTTGCCGACTGCAAACTATATGAGTGTTCCGAAACTAATATCAGAAGTTATGGCTCGTATTACTGAAAAAACAAAAGATATTATCGCTTTGTCGGCCAGCGTTCATAGCAAGCTTGAACAGATCCACCCATTCGGAGATGGTAATGGCCGTGTTGGCCGTCTCCTTATGAATGCAATGCTACTTAGTTCAAACTTCGCTCCTGCCATTATCCGTCAGGAACAAAAACAGCTTTACTACACCTATCTCTATAAAGCTCAAACGAAAGAAGATCAGAGCCAATTGGAGGATTTTCTCTGTGAAGCTGTTGTGGATGGATTCAAAATCTTGGACCGTACATATGTACGGTAATCTTCGTCTGCTTCGCAATTAATTTTATGATTTCTGTCAGCGAACAACAGCTTGAGTTATTTATGTCGCTGTTTCGAGGAAGAGCAGATGTTTATGCCCGTCGTTGGGAAAAGGATGGACGGTCTGGATACAGTCCGGCCTATGAGTTTAATTGGGATGAATTCATGACACACAAGCGGCGTGGCGGCTCCATGAAAGATTTTGAAAATAAGAAACTTATACCACTAACCAAAGAAATTGTTAAAAAACATCTCCTCGGCCAACATGTCGTTGGTATTTATCCAATCTTGCCCGATAACACTTCGTGTTTTATTGCCGCTGATTTTGATGGAGAGAATTGGTTGAAAGACAGCAAATCATTTCTACAAGCATGTGGAGAAGTGGGGCTCTCGGCGTATCTTGAGCGCTCACGTTCGGGAAATGGCGGTCATGTATGGATTTTCTTTGCTGAATCTTACCCAT